>JBEUIR010000020.1:0-15458 GCA_040415395.1 Candidatus Thiothrix namsaraevi | reverse complement strand
ATTTTTGAATTCAAAGTGGTTGAACTGACACCACAAGGTAAAGCCTTACAGCAAATCAAAGATAAAGCGTATGCGGATAAATACCGTGGTTTAAATCAGCCGATTTATTTGATTGGCGTGGAGTTCAGTAAAACCGACCGCAATATTGTGGGCTTTGAATGGGAGCGGGGATAAGCCATGCCCGCCGGAAAGACCCATACCGAAGACCGTTTTGAAGCCGCCATTGAAGCGGATTTGCTGGAATTGGGCGGCTATGTTGCCGATGACAACCCTTACGACAAGGCTTACGCTTTCAAGCCCGATAGCGTCCTACGTTTCATTGAAGCCACTCAAGCGAAACAGTGGCAAGCCTTCCGGCGTATCCACGCTGACAACAGCCGTAAGCACCTGCTAGAAAGCCTGCACAAGGAACTTGCCAATAAGGGCATGTTGCACGTCTTACGCCACGGTTATAAGTGTTTGGGCAAGCCGTTTCGAGTTGCCTACTTCGCCCCCAATAACCAACTGAACCCGGATACGTGGAAGCTGTTCGCTGCAAATCACCTCAGTGTCACCCGCCAGCTTTATTTCAGCGCACAGGATAAAAAATCACTGGACATGGTGCTGTTCCTGAACGGCTTGCCCATTGCCACGCTGGAACTCAAGAATGAAATGTCAGGCAGTGAGACGGTGGAGGATGCGAAACAGCAGTACAAAAAAGACCGCAACCCCAAGGAATTGCTGTTTACCTTCAAGCAACGGGCATTAGTGCATTTTGCCGTTGATACTACCCGCGTATTCATGACCACGCGCCTTGATGCTCAGCGCACCCATTTCCTGCCGTTCAACCGTGGGTACAAACACGGTGCAGGTAATCCACCCGTTGAGAATGGTTATGTCACGGCTTATCTGTGGCGTGAAGTGTTGGCGCGTGACAGCCTGTTGTCGGTTCTCGGTAAATTTATGCACCTGCAAGTGGAAGAGAAAAAGCTCTACAGCCCGGATGGCATCAAACGTTACCAAACAGAAACGCTGATTTTCCCACGTTACCACCAACTGGATGTGGTGCGTAAACTGGTTGCCCATACCCGTGCTGTGGGTGCAGGGCGTAATTACCTGATTCAACATTCTGCCGGTTCGGGGAAATCCAATTCCATCGCATGGTTGGCGCATCATCTGGCAAGTTTGCACAATGCCGCCGATGAAAAAGTGTTTGATACCACCATTGTGGTCACAGACCGGCGGGTATTGGATCAGCAGTTACAGAAAACCATCTACCAGTTTGAACACAAGGAAGGGGTCATCAAACGCATCGACGAAGATACTCGCCAATTGGTAGATGCACTGACCAGCCACACCCCAATCATTATTTGCACTTTGCAGAAATTCCCGTTCGTGGTCGAAACCATCGACAAGCTCAACAAGGAACAAGCGGAACAAGTCGATGGTGATAAAGGGGCTTATCAGCCGTTGCAGTGGAGTACCAAGGGCAAGCGTTTTGCGGTCATTGTGGATGAAGCGCACAGTTCCCAGACTGGCGAAAATGCGATGGATTTGAAAGGCATCCTCAATCAGGAGGGTATTCAGGAAGCCGCCAAGCAGTATTTGGAGGCGCATTACGATGAATACGGCGATGTGGAAGGCGATATTGACCCGCTGGAATCGGCTGTGCGTACCATGATGAAGCGTGGTAAGCAGGAAAACATCAGCTTTTTCGGCTTTACTGCCACCCCCAAATACAAAACCAAGCATATCTTTGATGAGCCGGGGGTAAGTGGTAAAGCACCGTTTCACGAATACACCATGAAACAGGCGATTGAAGAGAAATTCATCCTTGATGTGTTGGCGAATTACACCACTTACGATACGTTCTACCAACTCAAACTGAAAAGTGAAGATGACCCGGAAGTGGTGCGCACCCCGACCACCAAGGCATTGATGCGTTTTGCATCCTTGCACCCAACGGTCATCCAGCAAAAAACCGAAATCATCATTGAACATTTCCGCCAACACGTCCGGGCTAAAATCGCGGGGCGTGCTAAGGCGATGGTGGTGACGGAATCACGCTTACACGCGGTACGCTACAAACGCGCTTTTGATGCTTACATCCAGAAAAAAGGCTACACCGACGTGCGTACTTTGGTTGCCTTTTCGGGTACGGTCAATGACAAGGATATTCCCGGCAGCAGCTTTACCGAAGTGCAAATGAATAAGGGCATCAAGGAACAGGAATTACCGGAGCAATTCGATAGCAATGAATATCAGGTATTGCTGGTAGCAGAGAAATACCAGACGGGCTTTGACCAGCCTTACCTGCACACCATGTACGTGGATAAGCGCCTATCGGGGATTCAGGCAGTCCAAACCCTGTCACGCCTGAACCGGACTTGTGCAGGCAAAACCGATACCTTTGTGTTGGATTTCAGGAATAAAACCGACGACATCTACAAGGCTTTCAAACTTTTTTACGAAGTCACCCAAGCGGAAGCGCTGCTGGATGCGCAAAAGCTCTATGACTTGCAGCATAAGGTGATGGAATATCACCTGTTCACTGTGGAAGATACGCTCACTTTTTACCGCCATTTTGACCCACACAAGGACAAGATCAACCCCAAAGACCACGCTAGTATGAACAGTCTGCTGGACAAGGCTGTCGTGCGTTTTTGTGCGTTGGAGGAAGTCCAACAAGACCCATTCAAAAGCCAGTTGGTCAATTTCCGCAATACCTACGCTTTTCTGTCACAAGTGATTCCGTTCCATAGCCAAGATCAGGATCTGGAAATGTTGTACGTCTATGCCCGCTTTTTGCTAACCAAACTGCCCCGCCGACCCTTTGCCGATACCGAGCGGGTTGATGATCTGGTTGACCTTGAATACTACCGTGCCGAGAAGCAGGAAGCACAGCGCATCCAACTGAATGATGGCAAAGAGGCTGACCCACTGAAAGCACCTACGGATGTGGGAACCGGCGGAGGGAAAGATGAACGGGTTGCCCTGTCGCGCCTGATTGACTTGCTGAATGAGCGTTTCGGTGGCGATTTTACCCAAGCGGATGAGCTTTTCTTTAACCAGATTCAACAGCAGGCAGTGGAAGATACCACCCTGCAACAAGCTGCTAAGGTCAACAGCTTCGAGGACTTCAAAAGCCTGCTGAAGGATGCTTTGAGTGGGTTAATTGTCGAGCGCATGGATGACAATGAAGCCCTGTTTGCCCGCATGATGGCTGACGAAGAATTCAACTCAACCGCTTTCGACTGGATGGCAGAGCGGATTTATCGGCAATTGGATCCGCCAGACGGTGATGGAGATTAGATAATTGTTACGGCAAGTAAAAAGTATTGCTGCTTTCTTTACGCTGATGAGAATGCCAAAATGTGTCGACAATCCACCAAACGAGACACGCAGACCTTATGGAACGTAAAGAACCCGGTCATAAAGAACGTGGCGCTGACAAAGTAGCCCGTATCCCCATCAAGATTGAACCAACCACCGAGTTCCGCCGCAAACCGGCATGGATCAAAGCCAAAGCGCCGACCACCCCAGAAGTCAAACGCCTCAAGGCGATTTTGCGCGAGCAAAAGTTGCATACGGTATGTGAGGAAGCTGCCTGCCCCAATCTTGGCGAATGCTTCACCCACGGCACGGCAACCTTTATGATCATGGGCGATATTTGCACCCGTCGCTGCCCCTTCTGCGACGTATCCCACGGCAAACCGCTGCCGTTGGATGCCGATGAACCGCTGAATATGGCGGAAACCATCCGTGCGATGAGCTTAAAATACGTGGTGATTACCTCGGTTGACCGCGACGATTTGCGTGACGGTGGCGCGGAACATTTCGTCAAATGCATTCAGAAAGCCCGCGAATTAAACCCGGCACTTAAGATCGAAATTCTCACCCCCGATTTTCGTGGGCGTATGGAGATTGCTCTGCAAATTCTCGAAACAGCCCCGCCGGATGTGTTTAACCACAATATGGAAACCGTGCCGCGTTTGTACAAACAATCACGCCCCGGTGCGGATTACCAATATTCGCTGAATTTAATCAAGGAATTCAAACGCCTGTTTCCAGACATCCCCAGCAAATCCGGCTTAATGCTGGGCTTAGGCGAAACCAAGGAAGAAGTGATTGAAACGCTGAAAGACCTACGCGCCCATGACTGTGACATGCTGACCTTGGGGCAATACTTGCAGCCCAGCCGCCACCATTTGCCAGTAGACCGCTTTGTTACCCCGGATGAATTCGCGGAACTTGCCGATATTGCCACGGCAATGGGTTTCACCAAGGTTGCCAGTGGGCCAATGGTGCGCTCGTCTTACCATGCGGATCAGCAAGCCGCAGGTACGTTTGTCGGCGCATGAACGTTGTCACCAGCCGCACGCTGGAATTCCTGTTGTTGCCGCCCGGCAATTTGGTGGTGTTTGTCTTGTTGGCGTTGTTGCTTTACCGCTGGCGTGGCGCGATGCTGATCGTGTTATTCACTGGTATCTTGCAAGCCGTGGTGTTGAGTCTGCCAGTGGTGGCTGAAAAGCTCATGGTGGGTTTGGAACAGCACTACCCGCCTGTGCCGGAACTCTGGTTGCAAGCGCCCTTGCCGGAAGCGATTGTGATTTTGGGGGCAGAGCGCAATCTCGAAGCCAGCGAGTACGCTGGGCGCATGAGTGCCAGTACCGAGCTGGAGCGCCTCAATTACGCCGCGCATTTGCACCGCAAAACGGGCTTGCCTATCTTGCTATCCGGCAGTGACCGGGATGTGAGTTTTATGCGCGAGGTGCTGGAAAATACCTTCCAAGTGCCGTTGCGCTGGCAGGAAAACCAAAGCCACACCACGTGGGAAAATGCCGCTTTTACCGATCAAATACTGGCAGATGCTGGGATTCGTTCGGCGTGGGTCGTGACGCACGCTTGGCACATGCCGCGTGCCATGCAAGTGTTTGCGGATAGGCAGGTGCACTACGTCCCCGCTTCCCTCAGCTACGGTTCAAGCAATTTCTGGCGGCATGAATGGTTGTGGTGGGTTCCGCAAGCGAATGCGCTGGCTCGCAGCCAAACAGCCCTGCACGAATGGTTTGGGCTGCTGGCGTATGAGTTCAGGTATTAAGCGCTTACGCCAAGGCTTGACGCTGTTCTGGGCTGAGTAAAAACGCGGCGGGCGAGAGCAAACTGTCCGGGCTATTGCGCATCCCCATGCGGATGAACACCATGACCTTTTGCGCCATGTTCTCTGCCGGATTCAACACATAACATTCCGCTTCGCGCCGATGCAACAGCACCCCGCTTTGAATCAGCATTGCCAGCAAGGTTTTCAGGCGTGACTCTTGTTCCACCACGCTAAACGGAATTCCCACTTGCTGGGTTTCCCCTTCCAAATGCAGCGGCTGAATATGGCTGATTAAGGTGCGTAACGGTTCGGCGGGGTCGGCGGGGTCGGCGTCATCGGGGGATGCCATCTGGCTGCCCACCAATAAACGGGTCGCAAAGTTTTGCACTTCCGGTGAATTCAGGGGGATTTCATGCTTGTGTTGCCGATAACCCGGCGCTTTATCGAATTGGAACGCCGCTTCTTTGCGTAGGTGGAACAGCTTCATGAAAAACACCGCAATTCCCAATAAGCCATCGTAAATGCTTTGGAATATCGGTTTGCCGGGGCTTAACAAGTAATAACGCACAATCCCCAAAAACAGTGCCACCAAGTCAAAGACTGCTGCCCAGATGATCCCCACAATTACGCTGATTGAGTAATCGTCAGGTGTTAACAGGGTTGCCAGCGCTTTTTCCACCGGGTTTTGTACCTGACCCAAATCCTGTTTGAGCAATTGGGTCAACGCGGTACGGCTGTCATCGGCATTGGTCAGGGCGCGTAGTTTGGCAATTTCCACCAGCAAACTGTCGCGCAAGGCTTCATCACTGACGGTGGCTAATTGCTGATTTACGCGGGTAAGCTGTTCGCGCATGGCTGTAAAGTTTTGCTGGGCGGCAGTTTGTGCGGTGACGGCTTGGTCGTGGGCATCGACCTTGGCGTAATAATTAGCGCCCTTGCCCGGCCCTAAACCGGAACGCCCGCCGCTTTTGGCTTCTTCATCCACCAAGCGCTGGGTTTCCGTTACCTTGGCTTCGGCATCGCTCAAAAATTGTTGTTCGACCGCCAGCACATCGCTAAGGCGGGTGGTGAGGGTGGCTTTCAAGCCGGTATCCACGGTGTGGGCGGTGTTATACCCCGGCAAACTGCTGTTATAAATGTAGGTATACGCGCTTACGCTGGATAACAGCAACGCAGCGGCATACACCACAATCAGCGATAATTTGCCGATACCGTGCACATAAGGCAACGCTAACAGTGCGATAGCAATCGCAAACTGTACGGCGACGGCAAATAAAATGGCGTAAACTTGCTCTTCCAGATACAAATACGCGCCAGAATACGTAAAAATGCCATTGGCCGCCGCCAGAAAAATAATAAACAGCCCAATCAAAAAGCTCATGGTTTTGAGTTTGAAACTGGGTTCGGGCGGATGTTGAGTGAGTTGTTTCATGCAGCAAACCTTCCTCGCGTCATGCGGTGCGCTTTCAGTATTAGTATTTTCTAATGTTAGACTTTGCTTATTTACCACACTCGGTGGTAAATAGATACAGTTTGTGTAAAAGTTAAAACCCGCCACACGCAAGTGTTTCAGAAAGCAGCGGAAAAATTTCGCGGAAACAGCTAAACTCATAGCGCAATTCGCACAGGCTCATTATCGAAGGGAGTTATAATGGCTTTTGGCAAACTGACGATTGACTGGCGTAGTACGCTGGCAGCGGTATGGCGTTCCAACCGGCATTTCCTCAAACCCATCAGGAATGTGGATTTGGTAAACCCGGATACCTTGCAAGGCATTGATGCGCAGAAAGATGCCCTGTTCCGCAATACCGAGCATTTTTTGCGGGGCAAACCGGCTAGCCATGCCTTGCTCTGGGGTGCGCGTGGCGTGGGTAAATCTTCGCTGATCAAGGCGGTGCTAACCCGTTACCATACCTATGGTTTGCGCATGATCCAGATTTCCAAAGACGATCTGAACGTGTTGGTGGATATTACCGATGAAATTGTCGACTCTCACCACCGTTTCATTATCTATTGCGATGATCTCACCTTCGATGAAGGTCAGGGCGAGTACCGCATGTTAAAAAGTACGATGGAAGGTACTTTGGAAAAGCCACCTGAAAACGTGTTGATTTACGCCACTTCTAACCGGCGGCACATGATGCCGGAGCAAATGTCCGACAATCTCGCCACCGGTATGCTCAACGGTGAAATTCACCCCGGTGAAGCCATTGATGACAAACTCTCGCTGGCAGATCGTTTTGGCTTGTCGCTGCCTTTCCACTCCATGAATAAAGACATTTATCTGGAGATAGTGGACAAACTGTTTAAAGGTCGGGTACAAGATGCAGAGTTGCTGCACCAAGAAGCATTGGCTTTCGCGATTGAGCGCGGTGGTCAAAGTGGGCGCACCGCACGGCACTTTTTCAACCATTGCCAGACAGGTTTAAATTAGATGTACGCTCAGAAGTTTTCTACTGCGTTATTAGGGCTTGGGGTATTAGCACTCGGCCTCAACGGTTGTGCGACTACCTCAGCAAGCAAAGCATCCCCCTCGGAAGCCAGTGCAACGGCTGCCCCGGAAACGGCAGCGAAAGCTGAACCAGTGGTCGCACCAACAGAGGCTGTATCAGCGCAGGCTGAAGCAGTGGTTGCGCCAGCAGAGGTTGCTGCTCCGAGCCTTTCTCAAAATGAGCTGAATAAACAACTCTGGGATGCGGCACAAACGGGTAATACTGACAGTGTGCGTGGTTTGCTGGAACAAGGTGCTGACCCCAGCACTGCTACCGCATCGGGTGAAACGGCATTGCACGCGGCAGTTGCCGCAGGCGCGTTACCGGCGGTGATGTTGTTGGTCGGCAAAGGTGCCGTTATTAATGCGACAACGGCTACCGGCTGGACACCGTTGCACCATGCCGCCCGTTTTGGGCGTGCTGATATTGCCAATTACCTCATGAAACAAGGTGCTGACCCTAAAGCCCTTACTGCTGGCACTCCAGCAAAAACTCCGGTACAAATGGCGCTAGACCAAGGCGACCTGCGTACTGCACGTATCTTAGGTTACTGATTAAATGCTTATTGAGGACAGTATATGAAATTAACAACCGTATTGTTAACACTTGCCATACTATTGGGGCTGGGCGCGTGTACCCAAGAAACCCAAAATAAAATCGGGCGTGAAATCAACAACTGGACAGGGGTTAGCGGCGTGCTGGAAGTGTATGCCGGTGATAAACTGGTCAGACGCTTTATGAAAATTGACAAGTTAACCACTGGGACAGGCACAGATAGTGGTGCTAGCCGCCCTTTCCGCTTTGGCTATGGCATTATGGATGCCAACCTCAACGGTGTTGCGGATGCGGGTGAGAAGAAAGTTTACTTTGAATTCAGTGACTATTCGACTTCCTATGTCTTCTTTGAGAATCCATCCTGAGAGCAGCCATGTTACGCACTCGCTTAAGTACTGGTTTATTGTTAGTGCCGCTATTGCTGAATGGCTGTGGGACGGACAGTTCCGCGCCGCAACAAACGGCGGCTCAACAGCAATCGAAGGGTTCTTCTGCTGAAAAGTTACTCGATCGTTATCCCGTTACCGATACCAGTGCGGGTGCTATTCAATTAGGAATGCTGTCGACTGACATTCCGGGGGCTATGCCGGGTGTCACGGTTGCTGTTGAGCCAGACGGTGATGGTATTGAGTGGATGTCGCTGACAATGAATGGCGAACACCTCATGAATATCATGCTGGATCGCAGCACCCATACTGCTAACCTGATCCGCATCCTTAGCCCGCGTTTCGTCACGGCACAAGGGGTAAAGGTCGGTGAAAACCTGCAAAGTGTGGGCGAAAAATTGGGGGGGTTGAAAGAAATCCAGTGGACTGAAATCGAATCCCGCGAGTTTGCCACCTTCAATAACGCCCCGGTGACGATGGTGTTTCAAGTCATTGCTAACGATGGTCCAGCGGGGGTTTACCCTAGTGGTGAAGCGATTACCAATATTGCCGCGTCGTCTGCTACCGTCCATTCCATTTGGTTGATGGAAGACTAGCCTCTACTTTTTCTTGGCACGTGGGTGTGCCTTATCATACACCGTCGCAAGGTGCTGAAAATCCAAATGCGTGTAAATCTGGGTGGTGCTGATGTCAGCATGACCCAGCATTTCTTGCACCGCCCGTAAATCCCCTGACGATTCCAATACATGACTGGCGAAGGAATGGCGCAATTTGTGCGGGTGGACGTGCTGTTCCAAACCTTGTTGCAAGCGCCAGTGATTCAGACGGAATTGCACACTGCGTGGGTGCAAGCGTGTACCGCGTTTGCTGACAAACAACGCTGTTTCGCCGTGAGCTGCTAATGCGCCCCGGTGTTGTACCCATTGCGCTACTGCGGTTAATGCCATACGCCCGACGGGTACGTAACGCTCTTTATTACCTTTGCCGATCACGCGCACTTGTTGCTGGCGTTGATCGACATCGTGGACATCCAGCCCCACCAGCTCTGCCAAGCGTAGCCCGGAGGAATACAGCAATTCCATTAAAGCACGATCGCGCACGGCTAAAATATCGTCCGACTCGATGTTTAATAAACGCTCTAAGGTATCCGCATCTAGGGTATCGGGCAATTTACGAGCGTGTTTCGGTGATTGCACGTCCACCACCGGGTTGTTCTCGATGAGGTTTTCGCGCAATAAAAACCGGTAGAAACGCCGGATTGAAGACAGCTTGCGTTGCAGGCTTTTGCCCGACAAGCCTTTGCGGTGTAAATGACTGATCCACTGGCGGACTTGCCAGGTTTGGATGGTCAGCGGGGAGGGTGCTTCAGCCGCACCTGCCTGTTGTTCCAGCCAAGTGATGAAATCGTTTAAATCGTGTTCGTAACTGCTGACGGTGCGCGGTGAATAGCGTTTCTCACTGAACAAATGGTGATGATAACGCGCAAGAATCGCATCCAGAACCTCAGGTAGCGCCACCTAAGACCCCATCTCGACAGTATGCAAGGGCGGTTCCAGATAACGGGCTAAGGCGCGTGCTACCAGTCCGCCGAGTTGCCCAATGAACAATGTGCCCATGCCGGGGTAAAAACGGGCTTCGTTTTCGCTGCCCAGTGCTAGCACGCCGATTTCACGCGCTTCAAACAAGGGAATCAACACTGCTGATTTAATGGATGCCCCCTCGTCGCCAAACAAAAATATTTGCTGGCGCGGGCGTAAACGTCCACACACCGGCTGGCGTTTGCGGAACAGGGTGGAGAGTTGCTTGAGGTATTTATCATCGGGGTCAATGAAGTGGAGACCGTCCCGCGTGCGCCCACGCCCGATCAAGCGTAACACCACATTGTCGGCTTTAAAGTCACCGCGCAGCATATTGTTACAGGTTCCCACTACATCATCGAGGCTGTCACAGGTCATCAATTCCAGCGCCAAATGATGCAAGCGGGCAATCACGTGCTCACTGTCACGCGCCGCTTTCAGCATGTCGCTTTGACGTTCCTGCAATTCACGGTACTGGTCACGCTGGCGTTGCACCAAACGTTCCAGCAGCGACACTGCCCCGCCGGTATGCAAATGTGGAATGCTTAAACCATCCAGCACGTCTTCATGTTCACGAAAAAAATTGGGGTGCTGGCGCAACCAAGCGGCTACCTGCTCGGCGCTGATGCCCTGATCACCCTGTCCATCTGCTGTTTTCATAGGTTAAGTGTTCCCTTGAATACCGTTACTGCCGGGCCGGTCATCGCTACCGGCTGTCCTTCACCTTGCCACTGAATCCGTAACTCGCCACCGGGTAAGCTGACGCTAACGTGCTCAGCCAACAAGCCCTGCAAGCGCCCGGCAACCACGGCGGCGCACGCCCCGGTTCCACAAGCCAGTGTTTCGCCACACCCACGCTCGAAAACCCGTAAACGGATGTGGTCACGCGCCACCACTTGCATAAAACCGACATTGACCCGCTTGGGAAAGGCGGGGTGGCTTTCCAACAAAGCACCTAAGGTTGCGACGGGGGCGTTATCCACATCTGCCACTTGCAGCACCGCATGGGGATTACCCATTGATACAGCCGCTAACACAAGGCTTTCACCAGCCGCGTCCACAGTATAAAGTGTTTGCTGCCGAGCGGAAACGAACGGTATCTGTGCAGGTGCTAATACCGGTACGCCCATGTTCACCGTTACGTGTCCATCGGCTTGAATGTATAACACAATGCGCCCGCTGGCAGTCATGACCGGGATCGTGGTATGGCGAGTCAAACCTTGATCATACACGAAACGCGCAAAACAACGCGCCCCATTACCGCATTGCTCTACCTCACCGCCATCGGCATTGAAAATACGGTAACGGAATTCCGCATCTTCGCCCGCGTAGGCTTCTACCAGCAATAATTGATCACACCCGACCCCGAAATGGCGGTCAGCGATGTGCTTAATTTGTGTGGTACTCAAGTTTATCCGCTGATTAATCCCGTCTAGTACCACAAAGTCATTGCCTAAACCCTGCATTTTGGTGAAATGAAGCTCGCCGCCTGCCATACCGAATTTCCTATTAACGAAAGCATTAGTATACAAACATATAGCGATACAGCAATTTTGGTGATATGTTACATCACTCAATTTTTCGGATCGCATCACATTAATCGCAAGATCAGGAGAGGAACTATGTCTGATTTTAAACAAGAACTGGACGCTCGCGGCTTAAATTGCCCACTGCCCATTCTGCGCACTAAAAAAGCCATTAACGGCTTGGCTTCTGGCGAAATCCTGAAGGTCATCGCTACTGACCCAGGCTCTGTCAAAGATATGGAAGCTTTTTGCAAGCAAACTGGCAATGAAATGATTAGCAGCAGCGAATCTGGCGGCGACTACACTTTCATGATTAAGAAAGCGTAATGGCAGGTAGGGGCGAAAGATTTTTCGCCCCTACGTTTGTAAGCTATCCCAATGCCTGACGATTCCAAATTTACCAAAATCCGCTCAGAACTCGATCTACGCCGTTCCCGGCATCTTTACCGCAGTACCCGCGTCGCCGATTCCCCGCAACAACCCCAGCGCCATATTGACGGCAAACCCTTATTGACGTTTTGCAGCAATGATTACCTTGGGCTGGCCAATCACCCTGACGTTATCCATGCATTCCAGCAAGCCGCGAATACTTACGGTGTCGGCAGTGGTGCGGCGCACTTGGTGAATGGGCATTCCCGCCCGCATCAGCAGCTTGAAGAGGCGTTAGCAGCGTTCACGGGGCGGGAACGTGCCCTGCTGTTTTCCACGGGCTATATGGCCAATCTGGGCGTAGTCAACGCGCTGCTGACCGGGCGCAATGATCTGGTGTATGCCGACCGTTTGAACCATGCCTCGCTGGTCGATGCGGCGTTGTTATCCGGTGCAAAGCTGATCCGTTATCCGCACAATGACACCACCAGCCTCGGCAAACGCCTGATGGCACAAGACGCTGAATCCCCAACCCAACTGATTCTCACCGATGGCGTATTCAGCATGGATGGCGATGTTGCCCCACTTGCTAAACTTGCCAGCATGGCACGGCATCATGATGCTTGGTTGATGGTGGACGATGCCCACGGATTCGGCGTATTGGGCAATACTGGCGCGGGTTTGGTGGAAGCCGCCGGGTTGAACCAAGACGACGTACCCATTCTGATGGGAACCTTAGGCAAAGCGCTGGGGACAGCAGGCGCATTTGTCGCGGGTAGCAACGACTTGATCGAATACCTGATGCAAACCGCCCGCACCTGGATTTACACCACCGCACAACCGCCTGCGGTTGCCGCCGCTACGTTAGTCAGCTTGCAACTGGTGCAAACCGACAGTTGGCGACGCGACCATTTGCACACCCTGATTCAGCAGTTTCGCAGCGGTGCGGCACAACTGGGTTTGCCGTTAATGCCGTCTGATACCGCGATTCAGCCGATTGTGGTGGGCAGCAGCGAGCAGGCGTTAGCAATGAGTCGCAAGCTGGAGGAACGGGGGATTCTGGTGACAGCCATCCGCCCGCCCACCGTGCCATTAGAAACCGCACGGTTGCGGGTTACATTGTCGGCGGCGCACACGACCGCAGATGTGGAACGTTTGCTGGCTGCGCTGGGGAAATTTTAGCTTTTCGTGCCACCAAATTTCCCAAATAGATCCACCCACTGTTTAAACATATCCGCATTGCCTGCCACACCCGGCTTGAAGAACGTTAGTGGGTCGAAACCTTCCACGCCTGCCTGCATTTTTTGCAGCATTTGTGCCATGACTTCGCGGTTGAATTCCTGTACATCGGGCAAGCCCATGACGCGGCGCAGTTCTTCGGGGGTCATATCGACGTTAACGGTGATATTCATAAGTTACTCCCTTTGTTGCAATGCACTCATTCTGCCATAAAACCATTGGTCGCGTTTATTATTGCCTATACTCTGTAAAACACTGGTAAAGGAAACGGGCATCCATGACTGATAGACCTCCACCACCGGCTGATTCTGCGCCACCTTTGAGCCTAGGCAACCGTTTAAAGGCTTGGGTGCTCTATTCCCTCGATTTTATGCGGCTGCTGACTGAGCGCTTGATGGGATTTTTGCGGCTGTTTGCCACTTTGGGATTGTTTTTAATAGTACTGTTTGTTGTCTCCAAAGCGGTGGATAGCGCCGATTTGGTCTTGGTGAAAGCCTTCACCGTGCCGCAAAGCATGAGTGCCAGCCATGCCGACGCCGGGCGTATTATCGCCAATACGCTCAAACAAGAATTGTTGCTGGCGGAAAACGACATTTACGCCACCGTCAAACGCACCAGCCGCAATAGCAAAGTTAATATCGAGGCAGTGACCGGCAATAACGAAGACTATTTACTTGGCTCTAGCATCAAACTGCCCGAAACCGGCATCTCCATCAACGACGTGGTGGAATTCATTGGCAGTATTTTTGGGCGACGCAATATCACCGGCTCGGTCTATCAAGATCAGGGCAAGCTGTTCCTGCAAGTTGAACTCGATGGGCGTATTTTTCACGTTGAGCGCCCGCTGGGCGACCATGACCCTAAAGCGCTTAATATGCATTTAATCCGCGACATGCTGCGCGAAGCCCGCACCCAGTTGCTGAGTGTCGCCTCGGAAAGTCACAACCTGTATTACTATTGCACCGGGGAAGCCGCTTCGATGGAACATCCCGATAGCCAACTGAGTGAATGGTTCGACTATTGTTCGCGCCTGCAAAGCAACCAAGTAACCCCCGAAGCCCTCGATACCTTGTTACGCGACTTGCATTCCGCTCACGCCCGCCAGTTGGCGAATGGTAACGACACCTTGCGGCATATTCTGGGGCAAACCATTGGCAGTGCCTTGGATAAAACCCGTTTGCTCTGCCCTGATTACCCCATTACCAAAGTCTGCAAGGCACCGGAGATACCGGAAGTGGCGCAAATTGCATTGAAATTGCCCGAGCCGATAATGGCTGCGGCTACTGCGCCGTCGTTGTACCCGGAATTGCCGGATGCGCGTGCTTTTGAGCCGGATACCTTGTCGATGCGCAGTATGATTGTGGTAGAACCCATGGCTTACGGTGCAGCCGCGCCTGCTAGTGCTACCCCCTTCCCCGAACCGCCGCCCGCGCCGTTGGTGGAGTTGCCGTCGGTCAGGGCTTTGCAAGCACAGTGCGCCAATCGTGCTGTTGCCAAACCGCAGGAAATACTGGCTTCTAACCGTACCGAAAGCGATGCGACCTTGCTGTTTAACAATAATCGCCCGATTCAAGCGCTGGAAAAATACGCGCAAGCTATCGAGCAGAATTGCGGCAACGTGTTTGCTTGGGCAAATTTGGGCGTGCTGCTGGTATCCACCGAACCGCCGTTGCGCAGTGCGGATGAGGCACAATTGGCACTGGAAATAGCGGTCAAATTGAACGATAAAATCGACTGGATTCAAAACAACCTGTGCATCGCCCGTGCTTGGCTTGCGCCCTTGGATTCGGTAGAAAAGACGATCAGCAATGCAGCTTGCAGCGCTGCCCGTGGCTTGAATCCTGCCAATAAAGTGATCCTCGACAAGCAGTTTTATCTGGCGGTGGCGGATCGTTATCTGGTGGAAGGGCTGTACGCACAGGCGGCGAGCACCTATCAAGTGGCGGTTAGCGCGGATCGCAAGCGTGATTGCAATACCAGCAAAGTCATCGACAAACTGGCGTTGCTGGAAGCCGAGCACGGCGTGACGGGGGCAAGGGCGGCAGCTTGCGCGATTTTGCAAGATGCCGTGGCCTTGCCGGGCGGAAAGATCAGCGCGTGTGAGGATAAACTCGCGGCGTTCACCTGCCCGTAAGTTAATCCAACCCTTGGCTGCTTAAATACTCTTCGTAAGTGCCACGGTAATCGACAATCGTGCCGTCGCCTTTCACGTCGAAAATGCGGGTTGCTAAGGA
>JBEUIR010000019.1:0-17185 GCA_040415395.1 Candidatus Thiothrix namsaraevi | reverse complement strand
AGCGTGTGACGTGTAGTAAAATAACGTATTAATAAAGGTCATCTCTATTAAGCGCTTTATTGTTGGTGATAGCAAGGCAAATCATTTTATATGATACTTAGTCTGGCACTTATTTGACGCGATGTGCCACAAACTTGCTGAGATTATCGAGGATTTCACCGCCGCGTCGAAAGCCTAAACCACAGCCTTCCCACGCAAAAAATACCCCTGCCTGATAACTGCGCCCTTGTGCGTCTTTGGGGTATTCGGCGAATGCTTGGTAAACGGTTTGGTAGCGGTCGTATCCGCCAGAGGTTTGCCTGAGGAGTTTGCCTGCGGCATCGTAAATGCTGACATTCGCACCTTCGCGCCCGAACAGTTTTTTCGCCACTTGCTGTTTGCCGTGCAGCCTTTCACTGCGGGTTTCCAGCAAATAGGGGGAGTCGGGGAATAGCTCGTACAACACTTTCAGAATGCCCTTGCTTTGGAATAGCAGGGTGTACGCGGGGTTGAGGATGACGGTTGCGGTGTTGCGGGTAATGTCGTCCAGAATGCCGTTGATGCCGTCCGTTTGCAGCGCAATGTCTTCCCACGGGTAGAGCTTAAACCAGTAGTCGAAACGGGTTTGTTGCGGGTTGAAAATGCCTTGCTCTTCGAGAAAGCCGACTTCATCCAGGTAGCAAAAATCGGTCTGAAACCCCGCGTCATTCGCAAGGTGTTGTAAAAAACGCACAGTTTGTTCGTCTTCCGGCAAGCCGCGAATGCTGGAAAATAAGATGTTTTGATACTGGTAATACTCGCCAAACCGGTCGGGGTCGTTCTCGCCAGTCACTAAGCGGCGAAAGTTTTTCACGAGGCTGGCATAGATGGTGTTGAATTGCGCGGCTTCGTTCATGCCATTGGCTTTGAGCAGCGCCCATTGCACGATGGCAGTTTCAAACAGGCTGGTGGGGGTGTCGGCGTTGAATTCGATCAGCTTAATGGGCAAGCCGTCGACACCGCCTGCGAAATCGAAACGCCCGTAGAGGTGGCGATGGTCGTTTTTCCAACTGCGGCGAATGTGATCGACCAGATTGTAGGGAATGTCGAGTTCCAGAAAACGGTCATGGTCGATGACGTGTTGGGCGGCGGCGACGTACATATCGTAGAGTTCGTTGGCAGCGCTGTAATAAGCTTCGGCTTCTGCTTCGGTAACGACGACAATTTCAGCGGCAACATAGGGTTGTCCGTTGGGGTCGGTGTGCCAAGTCATGCCAACTTCTTCCATGAGCGTGGGGCTGATGGGGTTAACGGTTTCGAGTTGAATCATGAGTTTAGCCCCCTGCTGAGCTGCCGCCAAAGGAACTGCCGCCAGTGCTACCAGAGCGGTTGCTGGGGTTGGCGTTATTGTTGTTGCCGAAAAAGCCGGATTTGGGTTGTTGTGCTTGATTGGGGTTGACCGCACGGGTGTCGGTTCTTGCGGCGGGGCGGCTGATGCTGCTTTGGGCTTTGCTGGCTTGTTGTTGCTGATGCTGTTGGTAATTGGCGTTGCCCATGAGTCTGTTGGCAAGCATTCCGCCAATCAGCGCTCCGGCTGCGGCGGCGAGAACCGTTTCACCCAAGCTTAAGCCTTGATTTTGTGCCACGGGTTGGGTGAGGGCAGATGTGCCGTCTTCGACCCTTTTGGCTTCGGCTTCTGCCATTGCTTTGAGTTCGGCTTCGGTGAGAATGCGTTCGTTGCCTTTCATGTCCTTGAGGATGGCGCGGGTTTGGCTGGCGGGGTATTTTTCCACCAGTTCATAGGTATCAGGGTTTGCGCCAGTTTGCTGAATGACCATGAACATGGCTTCGCCTTTGGCGGCTTCGGAAATCGTACCCGCGCCTGCATTGGGCGGCGGCGCGGGCGGTTGATCACCGCCGCACCCTTGCAGGCTGGCGAGGATGATAATGCCAAGGCTGCCTACCAACGAATAGGAACTGATGAATTTTAGGTAGGGCTTATGCATGTTGATGGTCTCAAGCGGCTGTTTGCAAGGCTAATTCCGGCACTTCCAGCGCCGCATTAATCGCATCGTCTACCCGCTCCAGCCACACAAAATTGAGCTGTTTACGGGCATTTTCCGGCACGTCATCCAAATCCTTACGGTTGCGGGCAGGCAACATTACGGTGTGGATGCCAGCGCGTAAGGCAGCAAGGCATTTTTCCTTAACCCCGCCAATCGGTAACACCAAGCCACGCAAGCTGATTTCGCCGGTCATGGCGACATCACTGCGCACTTTGCAATCACTGAGCAAGGATACCAGCGAGGTGAAAATCGACACCCCCGCGCTAGGCCCGTCTTTCGGGATTGCACCTGCCGGAACGTGCAAGTGAATATCATGCTTATCGAATACCTGCGGGTCAACCCCAAAGCGTTTAGCGTTGGCTTTGATCAGACTTAAGGCAGCTTGAGCGCTTTCTTTCATTACATCGCCGAGTTGCCCGGTAATGATCAGCTTGCCATGCCCCGGCATTTTGGTGGTTTCGATGAACAGAATATCCCCGCCAACCGGTGTCCATGCCAAGCCGGTTGCCACACCCGGTACGCTGGTGCGCATCGCCACTTCACTTTCAAAGCGTTGTGCGCCAAGAATGGCGGGCAACTCAGCGGGGGTAATCGCGACCCGCTCGGTCTTGCCTTCCGCGATTTGAATAGCGGCATTGCGCAAGACCGCCGCGATTTCACGCTCTAAATTGCGGCAACCGGCTTCGCGGGTGTAATCACTCACGATGGTGTGTAACGCGGCTTCGTTGACGTGCGCTTGTTCTGGAGTCAAACCGTGTGCTTCGAGTTGACGCGACAGCAAGTAACGTTTGGCAATTTCGACCTTTTCGTCTTCGGTGTAACCGGGCAAGCTGATAATTTCCATGCGGTCCCGCAATGGCCCCGGAATCGCGTCCAGCACATTGGCGGTGGCGATGAAGACCACTTTGCTCAGGTCAAACGGTAGCGCCAAATAGTTATCACGGAAGGTTTCGTTTTGTGCGGGGTCAAGCACTTCCAGCAACGCAGCAGCGGGGTCGCCGTGGAAACCGCCGCCGCCCAGTTTGTCGATTTCGTCGAGCATAAACACCGGGTTGCGGCTGCCTGCTTTGCGCATTTCCTGAATGATATTGCCGGGTAATGCGCCCATGTAAGTGCGGCGATGCCCACGGATTTCGGCTTCGTCATGCACTCCGCCAAGGCTGGAACGCACAAACGGCAAACCTAAAGAACGTGCAATGCTTTTGCCTAACGAGGTTTTACCGACACCGGGCGGTCCCACGAAACACAGAATCGGGCTACGACCCTGCGGGTTGAGTTTACGTACCGCGAGGTATTCGAGGATGCGCTTTTTGATCTTTTCCAAGCCGTAATGGTCTTCGTCCAGCACTTCGCGGGCTTTGGCAATGTCGATGGTTTCGGCGGCGAGTTGGTTCCAAGGCAGGCTGGTGAGCCAGTCGAGGTAGGTGCGAATCATGGAATATTCGCCGGACGATTCCGGCATTTTTTGCAGGCGTTTGAGCTCCTTGCGGGCTTGATCGGCGGCTTCGGCGGACATATTCGCATCCGCAATCGCCTGTTTCAGCTCTTCAATTTCGGTTTGGTTGCTGTCATCGTCGTCTTCGCCCAGTTCCTTTTTGATGGCTTTGAGGCGTTCGCGCAACATGAATTCGCGCTGGCGGGCATCCATCGACTGTTGGGTTTGCTGGTCGATTTCACGGGTCAGTTTCAACACTTCGAGCTGGTGGCGCACGTGTTCGGCGACTTTATCGAGGCGTTCGCGCAAATTAATGGTTTCCAGAATCACCTGTTTTTCTGGCGGGCTAATGTCGAGGAAATTGCTGACTAAATCGGCCAGTGCGCCCGCGTATTCCATGCTTTGGATGGCGCTAATCACTTCAGGCGGGGCTTGTGGCAGCAATTGCACGGTTTCGATGGCTTTTTCCTGCAAATGACGCATCCGCGCTTTAATGTCGGCGTCATCGTCGGCAGCTTCGACTTCGGGGAGGATTTCGACGTGTGCTGCCATGTAGGGCAAACCTTCCACATAATCGACCACACGAAAGCGCTCTTCGCCTTGCACCACCAGATGATGCGTGCCGCTGGAAGTGGTGACGTAGCGCAAAATACTCGCGATGGTGCCGATCGGGTGTAATTGGCTGCCATCGG
Source organism: Candidatus Thiothrix namsaraevi (assembly GCA_040415395.1). Lineage (GTDB taxonomy): Bacteria > Pseudomonadota > Gammaproteobacteria > Thiotrichales > Thiotrichaceae > Thiothrix > Thiothrix namsaraevi. The sequence continues at coordinate 13,034 of JBEUIR010000019.1, read as the reverse complement.
GGTTGCTGACGGTGGCTTGGGTTTGCAAAACCAGACCGATTTTTTGCCCGCTTTTGACCGCTTCTTGCGCGGCGGCGATGGATTGTTCACGCCCAATAGTGATGGGAATTGCCATGCCCGGAAATAAGACGACATCGCGCATGGGGATTAAAATGAGAGCTTCGTTCATGCTGTTACCTCGTTGGGTAGCGAATAACCTAGTTTAGTTGTCAAGTACTCTTGTTAGACAAGATTGTGACAAGTCTTATTTTTTCAAGAGGTACGCTGTACATGACGGTGTAAATATTTCCCCACAAACACGCCCGCCGGATCGTATTCGCGCTGCTGTTTGCCAATATTGAATTCGCGTCGCCCACGCGGATCGGTGCCGACGCCAGCAAGGTATTGCCAGTTGCCCCAATTACTGGCAGGGTCGTAATCAATCAGTTGCGCTTCAAACCATGCGGCTCCGTCGCGCCAATCGACTCCTAATTGGTTGATCAGATAGCTGGCGACGATTTGCCGCCCGCGATTCGACATCCAGCCGGTATTGCACAATTGGTGCATAAAGGCATTCACGAACGGTGCGGCGGTTTTGCCTTCACACCAGCCTGTGAGTGCTTTGGGGTTTTTGCTCAGCAACGGGTCTTGATTGCGGATGCCGCGCAACAGGTATAAACGGTTGCCGTAGCGGTAATGCAGCCATTGGAAATATTCGCGCCACAGCAGTTCAAAATACATCCAGTAGGTGGAATCGTTCGCACCGTATTGCGCTTCGTAGTCCTGCAATTCCGCCACAATCTGCCGAGGGGATACACAACCTTGCGCCAACCAAGGGGAGAGTTTCGAGGAAAAGTCCCAGCCATCCAAGCCGTTACGGGTCAGTTTGTAGCGGCTGACTTGGCGGGTATCGTGCAAGTAATAACGCACTTGCGCCAAACCTGCGGTTTCACCACCGCTGAACGGCAGCGTGTTGGGGTGAGGTTCGGGAGTGCTGAATTCGGGCAGCGGGTCGGAGGCACTCGGCAATGGTGCAGGAAGACGCTGGGGGCGCTGCAATGGTTGCGCGACTGCAATTTGCTCCACTTGCTTGCGAAAAGGGGTGAAGCTGTCAGGCAACTTATTCACGTTAAAGGGTAATTGCTTCGCGTCAAACAGGGTGAAACTTTCGGTTTCCATCCACTGGCACTGCGGACACGTTTGTTTCACGTCGGTCAATTGACGCTGTTCATACGTCGCGGGAACGGGGGTTGTGCCTGCAATTTGAATATCGTGCGTTTGGATGAGTGCGCTGATAATCGCGTCAGGTTGACCGACGCGAATCACTAAAGTTTGCCCCAATGTCGCTAAATGTTGTTGCAAATCAGCGAGGGATTCGCGGATAAATTGCCAGCGGAATGCGCTCATGGATGCTCGTGTATCCACCACATAAACACACACCAATTGCTCGCATTGCCGTGCGAGGTTGAGCAAAGCAGGGTTATCATGCAGACGTAAGTCGTAGCGAAACCAGAATAAACCGTTCATGGGGCAAAGCGTATTCCTAAGAAATCAAACAATTCCCCCGAATCTTCGGATCGTAAGTCTTGCATCACCTTGAGCAAATGGCTGGCGGTGAACTCAGGTGTTTGCAGATGATCCGGCGGTACATTGCGCTTGAATGGCTCAGACAGTGCGGTGTCGGTCGTGCCGGGTTGCAAACCGACAATGACGGTGGGGCGCTTCATGCGCTGCAATTCGATGGCGAAGTTTTTGATCAGCATATTCAGCGCGGCTTTGCTGGCGCGGTAGGAATGCCAGCCGCCGAGCCGGTTGTCGCTAATGCTGCCGACACGGGCGGATAAAATGCCAATGGTGGTCGGGTGCTTGGGGTTGAGCTTTGCGAGCAAGTGTTTGACGAGCAACGCAGGGCCAACCGCATTGAGGGTATAGGAGCGTAGCAGGTGGTCGGCGTCCAAACCGCGCCAGGTTTTTTCCGGTTGTAGCGTGTCGTCGTGTAACCAGCCTGTGGCGATGAAAACCCAGTCCAATTCAGCTTTGTCAGGCAGGGCTTGCAACGCGCTAATGATGCTGGCTTCGTCCGTCAAATCGAAGCGGATGTCCTGAGTGGGAATATCCAGCGTTGGTAACGCTGCGGTGTTGCGTGCCAGCCGGATGAGCTGAATGTCGGGAAATTGCACGGCGAGTTGCTGACAAAACGCTTGCCCGATACCGCCGGATGCACCAGCCACCAAGATCTTGCGGGGTTGCGGGGTCATCTTAGTTGATGCTGCCGGTGATAGGACAGTCGGCTATGTCGTCGAAAATCTTTTTCAAGCCTGGGCTGTTTTCACCCGTGTGCATGGGAATATCGAGGTATTCGGCTTTATTGGCTTCGGACTGGAAGTAAATTTTTAGATCGCCATCCATAATGAAGGGGGCGTTTTCAAGATCGGTAACGTCTTCGAGCGTGATTGGGTCGAGTGTAGAAATGCGCATGGTAGTTGTCCTCCTGATGATTATTAACTGAGTGTCAGTAGTATGGACAAGACTTGCAATTAATCCTGCTTTGTATCCGGTATTTATACAAGAGTGTGACAAGATGGGGTATTGTGGTGATAATTACTTAACTTTTGATGAACAAGGATTTCAATATGAAAGTCAGCCTAATTGGTGGAACGGGGTTCGTCGGTACATACATTATCGACGCTTTGTTGCAGGCAGGGCATACGCCGCGTGTGCTGGTGCGTTCCGGCAGTGCGGGTAAACTGACCGCCGCCGCGCAATGTGAAACCGTTCCCGGTGATATTCGCGACACGGCAGCACTGGATGCGTGTTTGCAAGGCACGGATGCAGTGATTTACTTGATTGGCATTTTGCGTGAATTTCCGGCGAAAGGTATTACTTACGAAGAAAGCCAGTTCAACGGGGTCGAGCGCACGGTGGCAGCGGCGCAACGTCAGGGTGTGAAACATTTCATCTTAATGAGCGCGAATGGCGTGAAAGCGGGCGGTACGAAATACCAAGACACCAAGTTTCGGGCGGAACAATGCGTGCAAGCGTCGGGGTTGGCATGGACGATTTTCCGGCCTTCGGTGGTGTTCGGCGATCCGCGTGGCAAAGCGGAATTCTGTACGCAATTGCAAAAAGAGCTGGTGTTACCGCCAATCCCCGCGCCTTTGTTTTTTGGCGGGGTGAATATTTTGCAAGCGGGCAAATTCGAGATGCAGCCGGTGCATGTGGAAAACGTGGCGCAAGCGTTTGCCGCAGCGGTGGATAATCCGGCGGCATTGGGTAAAACCTTCGCGCTGTGTGGGCCGGATGCGGTGAGTTGGAAACAGATTATCCAAACCTTAGCCCAAGCGTCGGGGCGTAGCAGCAAACTGGCAGTGCCAGCTCCAGCGGAAATCCTCAAAGTGGTGGCGGGTGTATTGGATAAACAAGCGTGGTTTCCGATTACCCGCGACCAGATTGTGATGTTGTTGGAAGGCAATACCTGTAGCGATAGTTCGGTCTGGCAAACGTTTGGGATTGCGCCGAAACGCTTTGCGCTGGAGAATTTGGCTTACTTAGCGTGACCGCTATTCCTTGAATTTGAAGACCGGCAGCTTGATGTTGAAACGGATTGCCAGTAGTCGTGCGATGAAAATCGCCAAGCCCGCGATAATAGCCGCCAGCGTGACATCCATGTGCAGGTACAGCAGCCCAATGAACAGTAACGAACCTGCCCACGAAACGGTGGCATACAGCGGGCTTTGAAATACCACGGGCGGGGTATTACACAATATATCGCGGAAAATCCCGCCCATTGTGCCAGTCATGACGCCCATAAAGCTGGCGACTAGCCAAGGTGCGCCAACCATCAGCGATACCAGTGTCCCCGCTACGCCAAAGGTGGCTAAGCCCGCTGCATCGGGTATTAGGAAAAAGCGCTGCGGAATGACCACAACCCGCGCCAGCAAGAAAATCGCGATGGCACTGCCCAGTGAGGCGATGAAAAACATCTGGTCACGAATCCAGAATACTTCCCGATCCAGCAGCATGTCGCGTAGCGAACCGCCGCCGAGTCCGGTGACAATGGCGATGATAATTACCCCAAACAAGTCAAACTGCTTAAAACCGGCTTTGAGCACGGCAGAAGCGGAGGATACGACCACTGCGATCAGGGTGATCCAATAAAGGTTTTGCAGCAGGGCAGGGTTGGGGTGTAGGGTCATTAGATTTTCCTGACGAATTCCGATTTCAGGCTCATTGCGCCGATGCCGTCAATTTTGCAATCAATATCGTGGTCGCCATCGACTAGGCGAATATTTTTTACTTTGGTATCGACTTCAACGACCAATGATGAGCCTTTTAGCTTAGATCTTTGATGACGGTGACGGTATCACCGTCTTGCAGCGCGGTTCCGTTGGAATCTTTAATAACGCGATCGCCTTCTGTTTCCGTGGCGGTAGCGACTTGTGACCATTCGTGGGCGCATTCGGGGCAGACAAACATTGCGCCGTCTTCATAGCTGTATTCGGAACCGTATTGAGGGCAGGGAGGGATCGTACTCATTAAAATGTTACCTTAGTGTTGTTGCTCGATAATTTTCTGAAACGTTGCTATTGATGGCATCTAGCCTAGCATATTGAGCGTTATAAATATTCCTCGGTCGGTTGTGGTGGCGTCAACCAAGTGGGATTGAACTGGCTATTGTTGCCTGCAAACAGTACGATCACTTACCGTTGTCGTTGCATGGAGTTAAGGGATGAGCATACGTATTCTTGGTTACGCGGCACAATCTGCACAGGATAGTTTGAAGCCCTATCGTTTTGAACGGCGCGAACCGCGTGCTGATGATGTGGTGATCGAAATCCTGTTTTGCGGGGTCTGCCACTCGGATTTGCATCAGGCTCGCAATGACTGGGCTAACAGCGTTTACCCTGTCGTGCCCGGTCACGAAATCATTGGGCGCGTCATCAGTGTCGGCTCAGCGGTTACTCGTTTCAAAGCGGGCGATAGCGTTGGGGTCGGTTGCATGGTCGATTCCTGCCAGCATTGCGACCCTTGTCAGCATGGGTTGGAACAGTATTGCGAGGAGTTCCCGACCCTCACCTACAACGGCACTGACCGGCACGATCACACGACCACTTACGGGGGCTATTCCGAAAAGATCGTCGTATCCGACAAGTTCGTGCTGAAAGTGCCTGATGGTTTGGATTTGGCAGGTGCTGCACCGTTACTGTGTGCAGGTATCACGACTTATTCACCGCTGCGCCACTGGAACGTGGGCAAGGGTAGCAAAGTAGCGGTTGTTGGTCTGGGTGGTCTCGGTCATATGGCTCTGAAACTTGCCAAGGCGCTGGGTGCGGAAGTCACGCTGTTTACCCGTTCAGCGGGCAAGGAGCAGGATGCCCGCCGTTTGGGTGCTGACAACATCGTGCTTTCCACGGATGACAGTCAAATGGCAGCGGTCAAAAGTCGCTTTGACCTGATCATCGACACTGTGCCTTACGTGCATGACATCAACCCCTACATGCCGACCTTGAATATCAGCGGTACATTGGTACTGGTTGGTTATCTGGGGCCACTGGAACCTTTCCTGAATTCCGCGTCGCTGGTGTTGGGGCGCAAGTCGGTGGCGGGTTCCCTGATTGGTGGTATTGCCGAAACCCAGGAGATGCTGGATTTCTGTGGTGAACATGGCATTACTTCCGACATCGAAATTATTCAGATGCAGGAAATCAATGCAGCCTACGAGCGCATGTTGAAAAGCGATGTGAAATACCGCTTTGTCATCGACATGGCATCGCTGAAAGCTTAGGGTAAATCCACAGTTTGCGGGTATGCCGTGCATGTGCGGCAGTGAGGGCGTGGAACATCCGCTCTCACCCGCTCATGTCGATTTATTTGGGCGCATGGGTTGGTAACTAAACCCACAACCGTTCAAAGCAACTGCCATCAGCAAGCCGGTACACCGAGAAATCCCGCTCATCAACCCATGCGGCGGTGTTTGGCACGCAGCTTCTCCCAAATCTGGCGTTTCATGGGGTCACTGGGCGCAGGAGCGAGGCTACCTGTCCCAAACAAATCTTGCCCAAGGCTGTAAGGTGTGCGGTGATCCGCAGCTAAACGTTGGCAAAGCTCTCGTACTGCCTGCCGCATCAGGTCACTTTTGCTGCGTCCCACGCGCCGGGCCAGCACTTCCAGCATGTGTTGTTCTTCCGGTGGAAGGCGTACAGAAATAGTCATGGTGTCATACCGTAATACAAGATGGTTTGAGTGTAGCAACAAACCGCTGAGCCGGGAATATTTGGCGTTACTGACAATGGCGAAGGCTGCACTCTGACAGGGCAAACACCCCGCCGCACTCACGCCAATAGTGCATCCAACCGCATTTTATCCGTGCAAACTCCTTAGAAACCGTCATTTGACACATGGCACAGCACTTGCATTGCCTTTTCCATGCGCGGGAGTAATCAGTCACCTTGACCATTGAGCCGCTCGCAGGACAATTTGGCAATAGGTCGCTAGGGTTCCGGTTGACAAGCAATAGCTTGTCGATGCTGGTCCGAGAGCAACCGACCTTCACAGCAAGGTTACACGGCGGGATAAAAGCCCGGGAGGTTATCGTTATGGATACTCTCGCGTGCCGTATTTACCTTGAACCGAAACTGTGGAGATACTCTGATGACTGGTCATTTCCGTAACAAACTCAGCGCCTTGCTGCTCATACCTATCCTCCTGTTCAGCTTCAACGCACAGGCTGAAACCAAAGATTCCTTCAAAATTGCTTGGTCTATCTACGCAGGCTGGATGCCGTGGGATTACGCCGACAGTTCCGGCATTATGAAAAAATGGGCGGACAAATACGGCATCAGCGTCGATATTGTGCAAATCAACGATTACGTCGAATCCATCAACCAGTACACCGCTGGCGGTTTTGATGGCTGTGTCATGACCAATATGGATGCGCTGACCATTCCGGCAGCGGGCGGGGTTGATTCCACTGCACTGATTGTGGGCGACTTTTCCAATGGCAACGACGGGGTTGTCCTCAAGGGCAAAGACAAGACGCTGGCTGACATCAAGGGACAAAAAGTCAATCTGGTGGAACTCTCGGTTTCGCACTACCTGTTGGCACGCGGTCTGGAAAAAAGCGGTCTGTCCGAAAAAGACATTACTGTGGTCAATACCTCGGATGCCGATATGGTCGCCACCTTCAGCTCCGGCGATGTGACTGCTGCCGTGACTTGGAACCCGTTGCTGTCTGAAATCACCGCGTTGCCGGATACCAGCAAGGTGTTCGATTCCAGCAAAATTCCCGGCGAAATCATCGACCTGATGGTGGTCAACAGCGACACCCTCAAAGACAACCCCAAACTCGGCAAAGCCTTGGTCGGTGCATGGTACGAAATCATGGGCTTGATGAAACAAGGCGACGAAACCGCGCTGAACGCGATGGCGAAAGCGTCCGGCACCGATTTGGCAGGTTACAAAGCACAATTGGATGCCACCAAAATGTTCTACGTCCCAGCGGATGCGGTGGCGTTCACCGACAGCGCGGAACTACCCAAAACCATGCAACTGGTCAGCCAGTTTTCGTTTGATCACGGCTTGTTGGGCAGCGGGGCAAAAGATGCTGGTACGGTAGGCATGGCGTTCAGTGGCGACAACATTACCGGCGACAAGGCCAATGTCAAACTGCGCTTTGACAGCACCTACATGAAAATGGCAGCAGACGGTAGCCTGTAAGCAGACGCACAGGGGAACCGTGCCATGAAAAGACTCATTAACCAGCGTCCATCCCGCACTGCGCAGGTGCTGCTGGGGGTATTACCCTTTACCTTGCTGTTGCTCGCCTATCTGTGGGCATCGGAACTGCGGCTGGCAGCCAACCCGAACGACAAGCTGTTGCCTGCGTTCAGCAGCATTGGCGAAGCGATCTGGAGCATGGCGTTTGAAGCCGACAAGCGCAGCGGCAACTACCTGTTGTGGGTCGATACCCTCGCCAGCTTGCAACGGCTGGGCTTGGGTGTATTGCTGAGTGCCTTGATGGGGCTGGTAATTGGGGTGGCCAATGGGGCGGTTCCACTGTTTCGGGCAGGGCTTTCGCCGCTGGTGATGGCGCTGTCACTGATTCCACCGATGGCAATTTTGCCGGTGCTGTTTATCGTGTTTGGTCTGGGGGAAGTCTCCAAGGTGGCACTGATCACGATTGGCATTGCGCCCTTCCTGATCCGTGACATGCAGCAACGGGTGCTGGAGTTGCCGGAAGAACAGTTCATCAAGGCACAAACCCTGGGGGCGAGTAGCTGGCAATTGATCCTGCGGGTGATCTTGCCGCAAGTATTGCCGCGCTTGCTGGATGCGGTGCGCTTGAGCCTCGGCTCGGCGTGGCTGTTCCTGATTGCCGCCGAAGCGATTGCAGCCACCGAAGGCTTGGGCTACCGGATTTTTCTGGTGCGCCGCTACCTGTCGATGGATGTGATCCTGCCCTATGTGCTGTGGATTACCTTGCTGGCCTTCCTCACCGATTACCTGTTGCGGGTGCTGACCCGGCGCAGCTTCCCTTGGTATTACCACGGAGGCAAACCATGAACGTCATCGAAGCCCGCCACTTGTGGAAAGAGTACGGCGACAATGTGGTGCTGGAAAACGTCAGTCTGGCAGTCAAGGCTGGGGAATTCATTACCGTGGTCGGCACCTCCGGCTGTGGCAAAACCACCTTCCTGAAACTGCTGCTGGGGGTGGAAACCGCTACCCGTGGCGACTTGCTGCTGGATGGTAAGCCCTTGCCGGATGAACCCAATGCGGATCGCGGCATTGTGTTCCAGCGTTATTCGGTGTTTCCGCATTTAAATGTGCTGGAAAACGTCATGCTGGGGGCAGAACTGGCAGCTTCACCGTTCTGGGGGCGCACCTTTGGCAAACGCCGCCGCGCCATCCGTGAGCAAGCGGTTGCGATGCTGGAATCGGTCGGTTTGGGAGCAGCCTTACTCAAATACCCGTCGGAACTGTCCGGTGGGATGCAGCAACGCTTGGCTCTCGCGCAAGCCCTGATTAAACAGCCGCGCATCCTGTTGCTGGATGAGCCGTTCGGCGCACTCGACCCCGGTATCCGTGCCGATATGCACCAGTTGATCCTCTCCATCTGGCGACAGACCGGCCTGACCATTTTCATGATTACCCACGACCTCAAGGAAGGTTTTTACCTCGGCACGCGCCTGTGGGTATTCGACAAACGGCGGCATGACCCGCAAGCCCCCAATCGCTTTGGGGCTACCATTACTTACGACATTCCGCTTGGGCATACCGACCGGACGACCTTGCACACCATCCAACAATCGCTGGGAGCCAACCATGACTGAAACCTCTTCCCCCTCTACCTTGTTGTATGAAGACCGCATCCCCGGTGGCGCACACTGGTCATTGCTGCTACGGCAGGGAACCAGCCTGCGCCTGATTGACCTAGAAGGTGGCGCGAATGTCGGCATGTTGTTCTACAACCCTCAGGAAAAACTGGAACGCTACAATGCCCCCGACACCCTCAAATGCCAGCACACTTTCAAACTGACCCGTGGGCATTGCCTGTATTCCGACATGGGGCGAATTTTTTGCTCCATCGTTGCCGATAGCGTCGGCTGGCACGATACCGTCGGCGGCAACCTGAGTACTGCCGCGTTGCAACGCCAATGGGGCGTGAAAACCTATCAGGATTTCCGCAACGACTGGACGCTCAGCGGCGAACAAGCCTTTCTGGTGGAACTGGCGAAATACGGCCTCAACCGCCGCGATATGGCCGCCAACCTCAACCTGTTCAGCAAGGTTGCGCCGGATGATGACGGCAAGCTGCATTTTGTCCCTGACCACAGTCAGGCAGGTGACAGCATCGAACTGCGCTTTGAAATGGATACGCTGGTGCTGTTCCACACTTGCCCGCACCCGCTGAACCCAGCGGCGGAATACCCCAAAAAGCCGGTTGCCTACCAGCTACACGCGGCTGCCCCCGTCGCCGAAGACGATTTCTGCATGAACTTCCGCCCAGAAAACCAGCGCGGATTCCAGAACAACCACATCTACCACTTACAGGGCAAGCACCCGCACGGCTGCTGTTGAGGAGGCACACATGATCAAGGAAAGTCTGTTACAGGCAGCCGCTGCCAGTTACCGCGCAACCGTTCCGGCGGGTGATTACTGGATGCAGGTGGTCAAGGCGGGGCAAACCCTGCGCATTCTCGATCGGGAAGGCAATCAGGCTGCCGATACCCTGTTTTACAACGCGGCTGACCCGTCAGAGCGTTATTCAGCCGTGGATACCATCCGTGAACAGGGCAATGTGTACCTGACGGCGGGTACGCCTTTGCTGTCGAATCTTGGCAATGTCATGCTGGAAATCACTGCGGATACCTGCGGGCGGCACGATACTTTGGGTGGGGCGTGTGCCACCGAATCCAACACCGTGCGTTACGCGCTGGAAAAAAAGTGTATGCACGCCTGCCGCGATAGCTGGATGCTGGCGGTGGTTTCCCACCCCGAATTCGGCATGAGCAAGCGCGATATTACTCACAATATCAATTTTTTCATGAATGTGCCGGTCACGCCTGACGGGGGTTTGAGCTTTGCCGATGGCATTTCGGATGCGGGCAAATACGTGGAAATGCTGGCGCACATGGACGTGATTGTGCTGATTTCCAACTGCCCGCAGCTCAATAACCCGTGCAATGCCTACAACCCGACCCCTATCGAAGTGCTGATCTGGAATTAACCCAGCGGGAAGACTGCCATGTTCAACAAAGTCCTGATTGCCAATCGCGGCGCGATTGCCGTGCGTATTATCCGTACCCTGCGTGCGCTGGGGGTCAAGGCGGTGGCGGTGTATGCCGAAGCCGACCGCGATTCCCTGCATGTCCAGCACGCTGACGAAGCCTGGTCACTGGGCGAAGGCTCGGCGGCGGAAACCTATCTGAACCAGCCGCGCTTGCTGGAAATCATCGCAGCCAGTGGCGCACAAGCCGTGCATCCGGGTTACGGTTTCCTCAGCGAAAATACCGCGTTTGCGCAACGCTGCGAAGCGGCTGGCATTGTGTTTCTGGGGCCAACCCCGGCGCAAATGGAAGCGTTTGGTTTGAAACACTGCGCCCGCGAACTGGCTTTGCACAATCAAGTGCCATTGCTGCCGGGTTCGGATTTGCTCGACTCGCTGGAAGCTGCCTTGGCTGCTGCCGACAGCATTGGCTACCCGCTGATGCTCAAATCCACTGCCGGGGGCGGCGGTATCGGGATGCAACGCTGTGACAATGCCGCTGAACTCAGTGCAGCGTATGAATCGGTACGGCGTTTGGGGGCAAACAATTTCGCCAACAGCGGCGTATTCCTCGAAAAATTCATTACCCATGCCCGTCATATTGAAGTGCAAGTGTTCGGCGATGGGCAAGGGCAGGTGCTGGCTTTGGGCGAACGCGACTGTTCCGCACAACGCCGCAACCAGAAAGTGATCGAGGAAACTCCCGCACCCAATTTGCCGGATGCGGTACGCCATGAGCTGCAAGCCGTGGCGGTGCGGCTGATGAGTGCGGTGCAATACCGCAGCGCAGGCACGGTGGAATATGTCTATGACCAGCAAACGGATGCGTTCTACTTTTTGGAGGTGAACACGCGCTTGCAGGTGGAACACGGCGTCACCGAACAGGTGTACGGCGTGGACATTGTGCGCTGGATGCTGGAACTGGGTGCGGGCGAGTTCGTGTTTCCGGCTGAAGCGTTACGCGCCAATGGGCACGCTATCCAGACCCGTGTGTATGCCGAAGACCCCAACAAGCAATTCCAGCCCTGTGCCGGGTTGCTCAGCTATGTGGCATTCCCGCAGACAGCAGGTTTGCGCATTGACCACTGGATTGAAGCGGGCATGACGGTTTCGCCGTTTTTCGACCCGATGCTCGCCAAGATTATCTGCCATGCGCCGGATCGGGCGGCTGCCTGTCAGCAACTGGATGCTGCGCTTGCCGCTACCGACATTTACGGCATTGAAACCAACATCGCCTACGTGCGGCAAGTGCTGGCAACCGACACTTTCCGCACCGGACACATCACTACCCGTTACCTCAACAGTCTGGCTTGGCAGCCACACAGCGTGGATGTGCTTGCCCCCGGCACGCAAACCAGCGTGCAGGATTATCCGGGGCGGCAAGGGTATTGGGATATTGGCGTACCACCTTCGGGGCCTTTCGACGCTTGGTCATTCCGCCTCGGCAACCGTTTGCTGGGCAATGCGCCGGAGTATGCGGGGCTGGAAATCACCTTGAGTGGCCCGACCTTGCGTTTCAACATGGCTACCCGCGTGGTGCTGACGGGGGCGAAGATGGAAGCGACGCTGGATGGCGTTACTATCCCATTCTGGCAAGTTATCACCGTAGCCGCAGGCAGCACCCTGAAACTGGGCAAGGTGCAAGCCGCAGGCACACGGGTGTATTTGCTGCTGCAAGGCGGGGTGCAATGCCCGCACTATCTGGGGTCACGCGCCACTTTCACACTGGGACAATTTGGCGGACACGCCGGACGGGTATTGCGCAGCGGCGATGTATTGCATCTGCCGACCTTGCCAACGGTGTTGCCGGAAATTGAAACCTTACCTGCCAGCCTGTTGCCGGAGATAAGCACTGACTGGGAAATCAAGGTGATCTACGGCCCGCACGGTGCGCCGGATTTTTTCACCGTGCAGGACATCGACACCTTTTTTGCCACCGACTGGGAAGTACATTATAACTCCAGCCGTACCGGCATCCGCCTGATTGGCCCCAAACCGCAATGGGCGCGTTCCGATGGTGGCGAAGCGGGGATGCACCCGTCCAACCTGCACGATAATGCCTATGCTGTCGGCACGATTGATTTTACTGGCGACATGCCGGTGATTCTGGGGCCGGATGGGCCGTCCCTCGGCGGATTTGTTTGCCCTGCCACCGTGATTACTGCCGAGCTGTGGAAACTGGGGCAATTACGCGCAGGCGACAAGGTGCGGTTTGTTCCGGTGTCGCTGGCGGACGCGGTAGCGTTGGAGCGGGCGCAACAGCAAGCGATTAATGGGTTGCAACCGC
>JBEUIR010000018.1:0-17236 GCA_040415395.1 Candidatus Thiothrix namsaraevi | reverse complement strand
TAGGGGGGGTTGCCGAGGATGTAGGTTTCGTGGGCGGGGTCTTTGGGGCAGACGGTTTCCCAGTTGAGGCGGGTGGCGTTGCCGCAGACGATATTGCCGCCGCTTTGCAACGGTAGCGTAGGCTTGGCATCGCCAAACACTTCGCGGAATGCCATGTTCATTTGGTGTTCCGCCAACCACAGCGACAGCTTGGCGGTTTCGTGCGCGAAATCGTCCAATTCGATGCCGTAGAATTGCGTCAAACGAATCCCCGATTTTGCGGTTTTCCACTTGGTATTCAACGCCTGCAATTCGCGGAAAATCGCAATCTCCAGCTTGCACAATTCCTTATACGCAATGATCAGGAAATTCCCCGACCCACACGCCGGATCAAAAATTCGCAAGTGATACAACCGATCCAGTAATTTAACCAGCTTGCCCTCATTGCCCGCCGCCTTTGCCAATTCCTCCGCCAATTCATTCAAAAACAACGGCTCGATCACCTTCATGATATTCACCACCGAGGTATAGTGCATTCCCATGTGGCTACGCTGCTCATCATGCACCACCGCCTGAATCATCGAGCCGAAAATATCGGGGTTAATCGCCTTCCAATTCAATGCCCCACATTCCAAAATCAGCTTACGTGATTTGGCACTGAATTGCGGAACCGGATAATCTTTCTCAAACAAACCACCATTCACATACGGAAACGCCTGCAAAAACGCCGGAAATTCGCCCCGTTCCCGCAACGCCAACACCCGAAACAGCTTATGCAAATACGCCGCTAAATCGCTGCCATCGTCCGCCGTGTGCGAACCCACCGCATTGGTAAACTGGTTATCGCTAAAAATACCGGTATCTTCCGCGAAAAAGCAAAACAATAAGCGCGATAAAAACAGATTCAAGGCATGGCGATCAAACGCCTTATTATCCGCATGAATCAAATCGTACAAGCGTCCCATGCGCTCCGCTGCCTTCACATCCGCCGGATTTTCGCTTTGGAACTGCTGTTTCTCCATTCCCGCCCAAGGTAAAAAGAAATCGAAATGCTTAGGCAAATCCACCAATTCAATATCCAACGTATCCTGCGTTTTGGTATCCACCGCCACCAAATGCTGCATAGTGGTCACGATTAAAAAGCGCGGCGCATGGCGCGTAATCGTGGTGTCTTGCTGGATAGCATCAATCAGCGCGTGTAAATCCAAATGGCGTTCATGGCTGAAATACACCTTCTTCTTCCACAACACATCAGTGCCACGCTTGGCGAGGTTGTAATCGCCCTTTTGCAAACGGGTGATGGACGCACGCGGCTGCTCATACGCCAGCAACAAGTCATACAGAAACTGATCAGGGTCAGGATTTGTCACCAATTTGCGTAGATTCTGTTCCAGCGTGTCGATATTCATGCCATGCGTTGCCCGTGATGAAAGAGCCAACATATTAACCCATTGACCTGCCCAACGTCATTCAACCCGCCGCCAACTTGCCCCGCAACCCGCGCATCACCCACCCCAACACCGGCAACTTGCTGTAAATATGCTCCGCCGGATCCCAATAATCCACATGCTCCACCGCCAAGCCAGCATCATTAAACCGCACCACGCTCGTACCGGGGATTTCCCAACGCTCGCCTTTCAAGGTTTGAAAATGGTAATCCCAGCGAATAAACAGCGTATTCCCCGCCAGCGCGTGATCCACGATCATAAAGCGTGAATGCTGAGTGGTCGCAAACATGTGCGCAAAAATCCGCGTAATCGCCGCCACACCACGCACATCATTAAACGGGTCTTTGAACCGCGCATCCGCCGCAAAAATCCCCGCCAAACACTCCAAGCCATCCGCCTGCAAGGTCGTAAAGGTATGCAAATAACGCTTCACATGCTCCATTACGCCGCCCCCTTCGTCAGTTTGAAATACAACCAATACGGCAAGATACGCAGCAGTTTCATCAAATACGCAAAGCGTTTCGGAAAAGCAATCTCGAAATTCTGGCGCGGCAAATCGCGCATAATTGCTTGTGCCGCGTCCTCCACTTCCATCAAAAACGGCATTTTGAAGTCGTTTTTATCGGTCAGCGGCGAACGCACAAAACCGGGGTTAACCACCCGCAACAACACGCCCCGCGCTTTCAATTCCAAATGCAAGGATTCCGCCAAGCTGATCACCGCCGCTTTGCTGGCACTGTACGGCGCAGATTTTGGCAAACCGCGATACCCCGCAATACTCGCCGTCAACAGGATTTGTCCGCGCCCTCGCGCTAACATCAGCGGCAAGATCGCATCCAGCCCGTTCACCATGCCCAGATAATTCACCTCGCACAACTTACGGAATAACGCCGGATCAAAAGCATCCAACGGCATCGGGGTGTAATCGCCCGCATTTAGCACGCACAACTCAATTTCACCCAGTTCGCGGGTAATCGCCGCCGCCGCTTCATGCAAGCTGTGCGCATCGGTCACATCCAACGGGTAAGGTGTTAAGGAAGGCTGGCGTGTTTGCATCGCTTGCAACGGCTCAAGGCGACGCGCACTGATCGCAACTTGCCAGCCCGCTTGCGCCAACGCAAACGCAAGCGCTTGCCCAATACCGGAACTTGCGCCGACTAACCAAGCGACTGAAGGTGTTGTCATGCGTGCCATGCCTCTTGAGGTTATCCGAACGAAAGATCATTGTAGCGGGCAGGAACTGAAAGCCCTAATGCCCAGTCAAACTCCAGTATAATCATGAGTGTAAGGAGTATTTTATGAGCGCGATGCGTTTGGGTAATCTAGCCGTGCTGGCGGGCAGCGTATTGTTGATGAGTGCGTGTATGCCGAATGGGATGTATGTCGACCCACTTAACCCGTGGGGTGTACCAACCTACCCACCCGCGACCCCCATGCCCGTCACTTATGTGGATGTTTACAAATACCAAGGTTCGCGCCAATGCGAAGGCGGCGGTACACCGTTAGCGGAAATGCAGCGCCAATTGCAAAGCGGTGGCGCAGTTGTCACCCATAGCAGTTGCGGGATGGACGGGCGCATGTACCCTGCGTTTTGTGGCGGTGCGGATGGCAAAATCAATATTTTCACCATCACCAGCAACTCCATGAATGCCGCGTTAGCACAAGGGTTTACCCCACTGAATACTTTACCGGAAGCACAAAAAACCAATTGCTACGGTTCAGCCCCCAGCACCGGCACGAGCACCACCTACCCCTATGCAGGCACGGGTGGCGATACATCCTACTACACGTATCGCCTGAAACCTTAAGCAGCCAACTCACGCACCTGATCGGCGGTGAGCAGGAATACACCGTCACCGCCGCGTTCAAATTCTAACCAATGGAATAGCACATCGGGGTAAGCGGCTTGCAGTGCATACTGGCTATTGCCCACTTCCACCACCAAAATCCCATTCGGGGTAAGGTGACGCGCAGCGTCACGCAAAATACGGCGGGTGTGTTCCAGACCGTCTTCACCGGAAGCTAAGGCCAAAGCTGCCGGTTCATGCCAAAATTCCGGGGTCAATGCCGCCATATCTTCCGCATCCACATACGGCGGGTTGCTCACAATAATGTCGTACTGCCGATCTTGCAGATCATCAAACAAGTCCGATTCAATGGCTTCGACCTGACCCGCCAAGTGATGGCGTTCAATATTAATCTGCGCCACTTCCAGCGCCCAAGGGGAAATATCACTCAAATCCACCCGCGCATGGGGGAAGGCATAGGCACAGGCGATCCCGATACAACCACTACCGGTGCAAAGATCCAAAACGCGATGGACTTGTGGTGGCTCAATCCACGGTGCGAATTGCTTTTCAATGTATTCGGCAATCGGCGAACGCGGAATCAGCACATTTTCATCCACATAAAACGGCAAGCCCAAAAACCAGCCCTCGTTGGTCAGGTAAGCTGCCGGTTTGCGCGTTTCCACCCGCTGTTGCACAATGTCTGCCACCGCTTGGCGCTCATGGCTGGTCAAGCGACTATCGAAATACAAATCGGGCGTATCCACCGGTAAATGCAGGGTATGCAGTACCAAATACGCTGCCTCATCAAACGGCGACGCCATGCCGTGGGAAAAACTCAATTCCGCTTCGGCAAAGCGGCTGGCGCCCCAACGAATATAATCCTTAATCGTCAACAGTTCAGCGTGGTTGAAATCCATAATCTCCGTCATCGCATCAGTTCAAAGGGGGTCTATCATCCCGTATTTTGCGGAATGCTACCATGTTTATTGCCAGCGCCCGGCTCACCCTCTATGATTGCGCTCATTCTTAATCCAGTAAAACAAGCACGCACAACCATGAAACAAATCGAAAGTTTTTTTGAACACTTCCTGTTTGCCAGTCGTTGGCTACTGGCTCCCGTCTACTTAGCGTTAGTGGTCGCCCTCGGCGTATTATTGATCAAAGCCGGGAAAATCCTCTGGGGGTTATTGGCTAACATTATGACTGCCACCGATGATGACATTATCATCGGCGTACTATCCCTCGTAGACGTTTCCCTCATTATGAATTTACTGATCATTATCATTTTTAGCGGCTATGAAACCTTTGTGTCCAAAATGGAAGATCTACACGGTCACGCAGATCGCCCAGATTGGATGGGGCACATCGGTTTCAGCGACTTGAAACTCAAACTCATCGGCTCTATCGTCGCCATTTCCGGGGTTGACTTGCTCAAGTCTTACATGGCATTGGGTACGCCCTACGCCCCCAACAACCAAGAAATGGCGTGGATGGTGGGCATACACGTGACATTTGTAATATCCGGTGTGTTGTATGCCCTCACTGATCGTTTAAGCCACAGTGTCAAACCGCACAAAAACCCACCCTAAGCGCCTACTCCTTGCCCGAAACGGTTGGTCAGCTCGCAGGTATTACGCGGGCTGACGACCGCACGGATTTGTTGCTCACAAGCTGCCGCCAGCGCTTTACGGTCAGTACCTGTTGTCGTCATTGGGGGTAGAAAATGAATTTCCGCCTGAACACCGGATTCTGCCAACAACGCTTTCAAATTATCCCACAAGGATTGCTGATCCACATACGGCACGGCGGGATGCGTCAAACCATCACGCCCCGGATAACGCAACGCCACGGGTTGTACCGCAACACCCGCCTCAAACGCGGGGGCAAACAAACGTGCATGAAAGGTACGCACATCATTGCCGGTGGTCGTCGTTCCCTCTGGAAACAGCAGTACCGAATCCCCCGCCTGTAACGCTTGCAAAATCGTCGTCGCGGCTTGTGCTGCCGCGCCCGCTTTACCGCGCGTAATAAATAAGGTGCCGGATTTTTCTGCCAGCCAACCGATCACCGGCCATTGACGCACTTCTTGCTTCGACAGAAAACGCGGATTAGTTACCCCGCCCAATAGCGGAATATCTAACCATGAAATATGATTAGCCACCATCAATACCGCCTCATCAGCGGGCTTGCCCACCACCTTGAGTTGTACCCCAATGATTCGTCCTGCTTTGCCTAGCCACCAACCTACCAAGCGCGGATAAAAAGCAGCTTGCCACGCCCCGGCAAACAATACTGTCAGTAACACACCGACACCTGTGTGTATCACTAACCGAATCAATCGTACTGTTCTGCGTAATTGCTTCATCTTATTTCCCTAGTTTCCGATGCCCTGAGGTTATTGAGTTGTATTCCTTCGCGAAAGAGCATAACCGTATTTTTTTGTATTTGTCACAAAGCTGTCATATTCACCGCCTATAGTTCGCAGCAGTTCAACACTGACACTGATTGAAAACGATTGATCTAAAACTTTGGAGATTTTCAAATGAAGAAACTTGCTCTGGCGATTGCTGCTGCTCTGGCACTGTCTGCTACCGCAGCTCACGCACGTGACAATATCGAAATCGTGGGTTCTTCCACTGTTTATCCTTTCACCACAGCAGTTGCTGAAACATTTTCTAAAAAGACTGGCAACCCAGCTCCCAAAGTTGAAGCAACCGGTACTGGCGGCGGCATGAAATTGTTCTGCACGGGTGCTGGCGTTGAAACCCCAGACCTGACTAACGCTTCACGCCGCATGAAAAAAAGCGAATTTGAAGACTGCAAAAAGAACGGCGTTGATGCTGTCACTGAAATCAAAATTGGCTACGACGGTCTGACCCTTGCACAATCCAAAAGCGGTGATGAATTCAAAAACTTCACCCTGAAAGACCTGTACATGGCGTTGGCAAAAGACGTGCCTAACGAAAAAGGCGAGTTAGTCCCTAACACTGCCAAAACCTGGAAAGAAGTTAACGCTGAACTGCCAGACGTGAAAATCGAAGTGCTTGGGCCACCGCCTACTTCTGGTACTCGTGACTCTTTCAACGAGCTGGGCATGGAAGGTGGTTGTAAGCAAGTAGAATCCCTGAAAGCCCTCAAAGAAAAAGACGAAAAAGCTTACAAAGCGGCTTGCCAAACCATCCGTGAAGACGGTGCGTATATTGAAGCGGGTGAAAACGACAACCTGATCGTGCAAAAACTGGAAGCAAACCCTAAAGCCTTGGGCGCATTCGGTTTTAGCTTCCTTGAGCAAAACGAGGACAAAATGCGCGGTTTGGCTATCGGCGGCGTTGCACCTTCAGCAGAAGCGGTTATTGATGGCAGCTACCCCATGTCACGTTCCATGTTCGTTTACGTGAAAAACAGCCACGTTGACCAAGTAAAAGGCATCAAGGAATTTGTTGCTGAATACGTGAGTGAAGACGCAATGGGTGCTGATGGTTACTTAGCGGACAAAGGCTTAGTGCCGGTTGATCCTAAAGAACTGCCAGAAATCGCCAAGAATGCAACGTCATTGACCGCAATGACCGGCGAAGACTTGAAATAATAACATCCTCCTCCGAAGATAATATTTCTAACAACGGATTTAAAGGGAGTGCCTCGGCACTCCCTTTTTCTATTGCACAACAGAATCCACCCCGCCAATTGCGGCTTCTCGACTCGCTCCTCTTCATCTGGTTTGCTTGGCAGCATTCCACCAACTCCATCAACGTAACTTTTCAATCCCACTATGAAGAACCTCACCCCCCACCCCCCTCTCCTTGACAGGCGAGGGGGAGAAAGAGCCTCGTTTCTTAGCCCCTCGCCTGTCAAGGAGAGGGGTTGGGGTGAGGTTCTTTTTGAGGAATGTGAACAGTTACCCACCAACAGGATCCCCCATGCGTCCTTTAAACTTTGACAACCGCTTTGTACGCGAACTCCCCGGCGATACCGACGGGCTTAATGTACCGCGCCAAGTACACAACGCATTGTGGTCAAGCGTGCAACCCACCCCAGTAGCCAATCCACAATTACTGGCGTATTCACTCGAAGTAGCTGCACTGCTGGGCTGGACAGACGCCGACATTCAACACCCCAATTTCGCGCAAGTCTTCGGCGGCAACCAATTGCTCACGGGAATGCAACCCTATGCGGCTTGCTACGGCGGGCACCAATTCGGCGGCTGGGCAGGACAATTGGGTGACGGACGCGCCATGAGCCTCGGTGAAACCCTCAATAGCGCAGGCGAACGTTGGGAATTGCAACTCAAAGGCGCAGGTTCCACCCCTTATTCACGCCGTGCGGATGGGCGAGCGGTATTGCGCTCTTCAGTGCGCGAATTCCTGTGCAGCGAAGCCATGCACCATCTCGGCATCCCCACCACCCGTGCCTTGAGCTTGGTTGCGACGGGTGATGGCGTGTTACGCGATATGTTTTACGATGGCAACGCGCAAATTGAACCGGGGGCAATCGTGTGCCGGGTTGCGCCCTCGTTCACCCGCTTTGGCAATTTTGAACTACCTGCCTCGCGTGGCGACATCGGTTTGTTGGAACAATTGGTGGATTTCACCATCGCCCGCGATTACCCCGAATTGCAAGGTGATACGCAAGAAAAACGCGGGCAATGGTTCTTGGAAATCTGCCGTCGCACAGCGGTGATGATTGCGCACTGGATGCGAGTTGGTTTTGTGCATGGGGTAATGAACACCGACAATATGTCGATCCTTGGTCTGACTATTGATTACGGCCCTTACGGTTGGCTGGAAGATTACGACCCCATGTGGACACCTAACACCACCGACGCCCAAGGCAAACGTTACAGCTACGGGCAACAACCCTACATCGGTCACTGGAATCTGGCACGTTTGAAAGATGCCCTGAAACCCGTGATCAGTGATGCCAGTGTGCTGCAAGCAGGTTCACAACTGTATGCGGATACTTACAGCGAAACCTTCGGCACGATGCTGGCGGCGAAATTCGGGATTCGGGAACTCTCTGATGAGGATGCACCTTGGATCAATGGCGCATTTGAATTGTTGCACAAAGCGGAAGTGGATATGACGCTGTTCTTCCGTAATCTGGCATTATTGGATGTGCAGCAACCAACGCTTACCCCGCTCTATCCCGCGTTCTATCGCGATGATTTATTGCAGCAATACCATGCCGCATGGGAGCAGTGGTTACAGCTTTATTGCCAACGGTTGCAGCGTGATGGTATGCCTGACTCGGAACGCCAGCAACGTATGAATGCCGTTAACCCGCGTTTTGTGTTACGCAATTACCTCGCGCAACAAGCCATCGACCAAGCCAGTGCTGGCGACAATGGTATGATTACAGAATTGTTGGACGTGTTACGCCACCCTTATGCTGAGCAAGCGCACTATGCAAAATTTGCCGAAAAACGCCCCGAATGGGCACGGCACAAAGCGGGATGTTCGATGCTGTCTTGCAGCTCCTAATTCATTGACGACTTACGGGTCGGTAAAGCACAGAAAGTGGTGCATTGCTTATTATTGCCAAGGTTGACCTCAACATCCTGCTGCCGCTTGGGCTGCGGAGGCTTAGCCTCCACCCGAATGCTGGCTGGTGAGGTATTCAATGGCACGCCTTCATTTGCCGGAGCGGGTTCTGATGCCCCTGTCTCTGTCTGTTGCTGAAACGGATTAATGGAAGAAGCCGCGCCCGACACGGCTTCTGAGACATTAGTGAGCGTGGAACAAGCGGATAGCGAAAAACCACTCAGTAATACCACCATACACGCCAAGGCTCGCGGGCTGATCATTTTCATTTGCTAGTCTCCTTACATTGCCCAATAATAGGGCTGTTTTTACACAACAAGCCTAGTGTAGCAGTAAAGAGACAAAAATCCTGTTGATTTTATTGATATGTTGTGAATTGCATACAAAAAATATATTTCAAATACCCGCTACCCCTTAGGCTGCATTTGTTCCGGGCGCGTGGGCGGGTCTAATTCGGTTTCCGCCCAGTCCACATCCACTAGCTCACCCGCTTTATTGAACAAGGGCAATTCGTAATCATTCCAGCCGCGTATCCCGGTTTTCATGGAATACACCTGCTGATAACCCAGTAACTGCAAGGTCAGTGCCGCCAGTGCGGTACGGTTTCCTGAACGACACACCAGCACCACCGGCTTATCACGTGCCATTACTAACTCAGGAATGGTGTCGGAATAGCCCCAATCACAAGAGGCTTCCAAAATACCACGCGGCACATGCAGGGAATCTTTCAGGTGCGCCGCGTCATACTCATCGGCTTCGCGAATATCGACAACCAGCACCTCAGGGTTGCTGGCTTGCAACGCTTCTACATCCCACGGCATCAATTCCTGAATATGGGGCAACGCATCGGCAACCAGTGCCGCAAAAGTTTTAGGCTTATTCACGCTTAATGCTCCGCATTAGCCGCTTCGACACGGATACCGTGTTCCACCGCCATTACCGCTGCGGTAATACGGGAGCTGACATTTAATTTACGTAAAATGGCTTTAACATGCAGTTTTACCGTGCCATCGGAGATGCCTAGGTTGCGAGCAATGACTTTGTTACTCTGCCCTTCTGCCAGCAAGGTCAGAATTTCGTATTCACGCGGCGTCAATTCAGAGAATGGGTTGGCAATCTTGTCTTCATGTGCTCGCGCATCACCGCCTTGCACCACTCTTGCCAACACCGGCGCAAGTTCCGGGGCAACCACGGTTTTGCCTACGACGATTTCGCGCAAAGCCACCACTAATTCATCGGGATCAATGTCCTTGAGTAAGTAACCACGTGCACCACTGCGCAACGCTTCCACTAAATCGTTTTCATTGCTGCTGGTGGTGAGCATGACGACGCGCAAATTCGGGGTGTTTTTGCGTAACTGACGCAATACCGTGAGACCGTCCATTTGCGGCATCCGCATATCCAGCAAGACAATATCCGGTTCGAGGTTGAGAGCAGCGGCTAAGCCTTCGTCGCCACTGCCAACCGCAGCCACCACTCGGATACCCCGCCGGGTCAGCAAATCTTCCAAACCTGCACGAAACAGGGTGTGGTCATCAATCAACAATACTTTTTCGTTCATGTGGGGTCGCTTGTTACTGTGGTCATCAGAGCAGGTTACACGCCAAACAAGTCAGAAAGCTTCTTGGTTGGCGGCGCATCGAAATTTAATTGTATCAGTGTACCCTCACCCGGCTCACTTTCAAACTGTATCTCACCACCGATCTTGTCCGCCCGCTCCTGCATAATGCGTAAACCGATGTGTTCACCCGTAGTAGGGTTAGGTTCGGGCAAAGGGTCAGGCAAGCCAATACCGTCGTCTTCCACTAAAATGCTGCACCTGCCTTCTTCATTGCTGTGCAGTAACAAGCGCACGGTAGAAGCTTGGCTGTGCTTGCGAATATTGGTCAGTGATTCTTGCACAATGCGAATCACCTCCAACTCGACTTCGCGTGACAAATCTTTCAGTGCCCAATTATGGTAGAAAAAAACTTCCATACCGGTTTCTTGGCGGAAACGCTCGGTCAGACGTTCAACTGCCCGTAAAATTCCCTTGCCATCAATCGGCGCACGGAAATCGGTAATCAAGCTGCGTAACTCGGCGTAAGCTTCGTCGATGGTGTTTTCCAGCACCTCCAACTCATGCCACATATCCGCTTCCGCCCCACGATTGAAGGAATCATCCAGCAAACGTACTTTAAAACGCAAACTGGCAAGGGTTTGTGCCAATGAATCATGCAACTCGTGCGCCATACGGGTACGCTCTTCCATGATCGACAGGGTGCGCATATCTTCATCGCTATTGGCTTTCTCAATCGCCATACCCAAATGCTGACCGATGCTGAGCAACAACTCGTCATCTTCAACCTTATCGTAACGCCCTTGCCGAATGAAAAGATTGTAAATGCCCAGAATTTTATCGCGATATTGCAGCGGAATCGCCAGCATTTCCAAATCTTGCTGCCCCGCACATAAGGGCTTGCCTAAAATCACATTGCATTGTGCAACATCGCCACGCACTTTAATTTCACGCTCACTGGCAGCTTTACCGCATAAACAATCAGGTCGAGGCAACGTTTCTTCAGCTTTTAGGGCGGCTGTATTCAAACCAATGCTGGATACCAAGCGCATATTGCCCTCACGATCCAGCAAACGCACGGTCGCCGCTTCCGCGTGTACCACATCGGTCAGGGTATGCAGAAACCGCTTGAGTAAATCTTCCAAACTATCGGCACGATTAACACAGGTTGCCACTTCGTAAAGGACGCTAAGGTGACGCTTTTTCTGGGCAAGGTATTGTTCCTGCCGACTCATGCGTTTTTGCTGCACCCGTGACAATGCCTGATAATCTTCGGTAATCGCGTTGATTTGCTCGCGAATTTTGCGCGACGGGCAGCTTTTTCCTGAAATTGGCATTCGCGCACTGAAATCACCTTTACGCAGGCGAATCGCCCAACGGGATAATTCCGCACCAAACCGTGAAAATTCCCGCCACATCCAATACAGCAATGACAAAACACCCGCACCCGCGATAAGCCACAAACCGGTCATCACGGGCGCAATCCACTGATACTCCGCTTTGCTGCTGGTAGCCCAAAAATAGACAGCACCAATGACAGTAAACGTAAAAACCAACACCATCAGGCTAATTTGTGCCTGCCAAGGCAAATCAATAACCGGGCGACCTTCCTGACTCGCCCAGTAGCTCTCGCGTGAAATCGTCTCGGCAGCATCGTCAACGTCTGGCTGAGGCAATGTGGTGGGAATGGGGAGCTTGACGACGCTTTCTTGCATGAAATTATGCCTGTGGTGGACGGTAGTTAGGGTCATTCGGATTGATGAAAACAAATTCCAGTTTACCGTCGATTTCCACATAATCCAGTGTCATACCTGCCACTAAAGGCTGGGAAACCTCATCTACCACCAGCGCTACACCTGCGGATTCGATCTTTTGGTCGCCTGCTTTTTCCTGATCATCAAAGCCCATCAGGTAATGAAACGCGCCATCCGGCTTTCTTTGGATAGCAATGCGTAACGGTAAGCCAATGGCATTACCCTGTACCGAAGCGGTACGAACTTGAGTAGCAGCGGCGGCAGTAACTGTGATCATGCAGTAGGATTCCTTTGGGTTTGACGGATAAACTCAACAAAACGCTGCGCCCACCTAAACTGGGCGGTATCGCGCATGTGCGTGTAAGAGGCTAACAAATTGCGGTAAACCCAGCCATCGTGTTGACCATCAATGCCGGTTCCGCGTTGCATACGGTAGGCGAATTTACCCTTCGCGGTCAAATTCTCAAGTCGCGAATAGTGGAACTCGTGCGCGTTAATGGTATGCAACGTGTCGCCACCCGGCCAAGGCATATCGGCGGTTTCCTGCAATTTCACGTAACCCCTGCCCTGCGGCTTGGTATGCATTACCGCATCGCCAGGAATCACCCCTACCATTGGCGCTTGCTGCCCGTTCCAAATTAGGCTGCGGGAAAGGTACATCAAGCCGCCGCATTCCGCATACGTCGGCAAACCGTTGTCGATGGCGCTGCGGATGGAGTCACGCATCGACACATTCGCCGCCAGTTGCTGCATGTGGGTTTCGGGGAAACCACCGCCAATGAACAAACCGTCGATGTTGGGTAAAGCCGTATCTTGCAGGGTATTGATGGGGACAAGCTGCGCACCGGCTTGTTGCAGGGCATCAAGGTCGCCGGGGTAATAAAAACCGAAAGCGGGGTCTTGGCAGATACCGATGCGCAGCTCCCCTGCATATGGTAAGGGCGATTCATGAATCGCCCCTACTCCCAACCCTACAGCACGTTCCGCAATCCCCAACAACGTCGCCAAATCCACTTGTTCCGCCACCAAATCCCGAATCCGCCCAATCTGTTGTTCTGCCTCACCACTCTCATTGCTCGGCATCAAGCCCAGATGACGCTCTTCGATTTCCATTTCGGGATTGTTTTGTACTGCACCCAATACCTTGATGTCAGTGTAATGCTCAACAGATTCGCGTAACTTAGTCGCATGGCGAGCGCCCCCCACGCGGTTAAAAATAATTCCGGCAATGTTTACTTCGCGGTCAAATGCCTGATAGCCGAGCAATAACGGGGCAATACCGCGCGTCATACCGCGTGAATCCACCACTAAGATAACTGGGGATTGGGTCAGTTTAGCCACCGCCGCATTGCTATCCGCACCATCCAGCGCCATACCGTCGTACAGCCCTTTGTTGGCTTCGATCAACGCGATGTCAGCATTCTGCGAATAGTGCCGCACCATCTGAATGATTTCATCCGGCGTCATGGTATTAAAATCAAGATTGTGGCAAGGACGCTGACTGGCAGCCCCCAACCACAAAGGGTCGATATAATCCGGCCCTTTTTTGAAAGGCTGGACACGTAAACCCTGGGCACGCAAAGCCGCACACAGACCGATGGAAAGTGTCGTCTTGCCAGAAGATTTGTGGGTTGCGGAAATAAAGATTCTTGCCATGAACCCATTCTACCGCAATTTTCTTATATTATTAAATCTTACTATTATCGTGGCGTTGCCAGACAAACATAATCCAATAGAAGACAGCAGCGATCACCACAAAGCTGACCAGACTCGCCACCGGATCAATTTCATTGGCAGTAAACAAGGACGGTGCAGGCAATGCTGAACCCGCATAATTCATAATCAATACCGCAAACAGATTATTCGCGGCATGAACCCCAATCGCCAACTCCAGGGAATTACTTTTGACCGTAATAATGGCTAAAAACAAGCCCATTAACAGATACAATAACGGAATCAGGTAGGCATTCGCCCCAACTTCTGGATTCGCTAAATGTGCCGCCATGAAAAGCAACGAAGACCCCAACACCGGTACGACTGCACTGCGCCCCCACAACCCCAACCATTGCATTACATAACCCCGAAACAGCAATTCTTCAGCCGCTGCCTGAAGCGGGGTAATCACCAGTGCAATCGGCAAGAAAATCAGGAATTGTGTTGCATCGAAGGTCATTTGATACCCAGCAGGCTGGGATAGCACCTCCAGCAAGGTTGCCAAGGCAATCAAACCCAAAAAGACAGCAAAGCCCTTAAACATGAGTTTCCAGTCAATGCGCATCAACGGCGTAATGAGGCTAGTGAAGTAACGTTGGTGTAAAAAACGCACCGTAATGAACACCCCCAGCAGCATTGCCAGCAAGGTGAAGTTGATTCCCAGATAAGGCCACAGGCTACTGACCCCCTCAAACTGCAAGGTACTCAGGTCAACATTAGTGGCAGGATCATCGTCACCCAACAGCATAACCACCATGATTCCTAATGGAATCGCACCCAATACCTGCCAGAAAACCGCAATGATTAATAAGCCAAGTACATACCGCCACCAATGATTTTTACCCAGACTGGCCAGGCTCAGATAACTTGTGTTCACTTATTTTTCCTTGATTATGTAATTCACATCATACAACTGTAAGTTATTGTAGCGCATATTTTGAATTGCACATGCAATAAGAGACAACCATAATCAAGATAAATAGCCGCAGTAAACCGACCTGCTGATCATTTCAGACTAACGGAGCGAAGAACACGCTTGTAACAAAGCACGGCGGGATTCAGCAAGGCAGTAATAGACACGATTAGCCACCCGATGCGAAGACAACAAGCCCTTGTCACGCATGATCGCTAAATGTTGGGAAACATTGCTTTGACTCGTGCCGACAAGATCCACAATCTCTTGAACGGTCATCTCATGTTGTGAGAGTAAACACATGATTTTTAAGCGCAATGGGTGAGACGCGGCTTTGAGAGAACGGCTTGCATATTCGATATCGTCTTCTGGTATCGGAATGCCATTAACCATAATACTGTGTTCTGATGTGTGCATAATTAACCCTTCCTAGGTTAGTCTCAATGTAAAATCTAGCGGGGCTGATAGTTGATTAGAATATTATAATAAGCTGAAGTGTAGGAGCTTTTGAAGGTTTTGTCACGGTTAAATCTCAGAAAGATAAGGTTTGTATGTTGCAGTATGTCGTCAAACGCTTGCTAGGTGCGCTGCCCACCTTGCTGGTGATCATTACCTTGGCATTCTTTTTAATCCGTTTAGCACCGGGCGGGCCGTTTGATACCGAGCGCCCCATGCCGCCGGAAATTGCGGCGAATATGGAACGCGCTTACCACTTGGATAAGCCGTTGCCGGTGCAATACGGGCACTACTTACTTAATGTGTTGCATGGGGATTTAGGACCCTCGTTTAAATACAAAGATCACAGCGTCAGCAGCTTGATTGCGCAGGGATTTCCGGTGTCTTTGCAACTGGGTGTATTTGCCATGCTACTCGCCTTGCTGGTTGGGATTCCAGCGGGAATGCTGGCGGCGTTGCATCACAACCGTGCGCTCGATCATGCGGTGATGGCAGTGTCCATGACGGGCATTACTGTGCCTAATTTTGTGATGGCACCGTTATTGGCGTTGGTGTTTGGGGTATTTTTGCATTGGCTGCCGGTCGCCGGTTGGGATCAAGGCTGGAAATCAGCGGTGTTGCCGGTGATTGCGCTGGCATTACCGCAAATAGCGTATGCGGCGCGACTAATGCGTGCCAGTGTGCTGGAAACGTTGTCTAGCCCGCATATTCGTACTGCGGTTGCCAAGGGTTTACCGATGCGGCTGATTGTGTGGCGGCATGTGTTGAAGGGAGCATTGTTGCCGGTGCTGTCCTGGCTGGGACCTGCAACGGCGGCGATTATTACCGGGTCGGTGGTGATTGAGCAGATTTTCGGGATTCCGGGCATCGGGCGGCATTTTGTGCAAGGGGCATTGAATCGGGATTACACGTTGGTGATGGGTGTGGTGATATTTTACGGCGCGTTAATTATTTTGATGAATTTGCTGGTGGATGTGATTTACGGCTGGATGGATCCGAGGGTGCGTTATGATTAAACACAAAGCATGGCAGCGCTTATTGCGTAACAAAATGGCAGTCGGCAGCGCCATCGTCTTGCTGCTGATTGCCGTCTTGTGTGTGTTAGGGCCGTTGTTTAGCCCGCACCCTTACGACGAAATTTATTGGGATGCCATGGGAATTCCGCCCGATGCCGCGCAAGGTTTCTGGTTTGGAACGGATGCGAATGGACGGGATTTATTCGTGCGTACCCTGATCGGCGGGCAGATTTCGCTAATGGTGGGCTTGGCGGCAACCTCGGTCAGTTTGCTGATCGGCGTTTTGTATGGGGCAACGGCGGGGTATTTGGGCGGGCGCACCGATGCGCTGATGATGCGGCTGGTGGATGTGTTGTATGCCCTGCCTTTTATGTTTTTTGTGATTTTGCTGATGGTGTATTTCGGGCGCAGTATTTTCCTGATTTTCGTGGCAATCGGCGCGGTGGAATGGCTGACCATGGCGCGGATTGTGCGTGGGCAAGCGTTATCCTTGAAAGGTCGCGCTTTTGTGGAAGCCGCACGGGTCAGCGGCGTGAGTCATTTTGGGATTATTCGCCGTCATATCGTCCCCAATACCTTGGGATCAGTAATTGTGTATGCCACCTTGACCGTGCCACAAGTGATCTTGTTTGAATCGTTTTTGAGCTTTTTAGGCTTAGGGGTGCAAGAGCCGCTCACCAGTTGGGGCGTGTTGATTGCAGAAGGTGCAGCGCAAATGGAAACTGCGCCGTGGATGTTGTTGTTTCCGGCTGGATTTCTGGCAGTAACGTTGTTCTGCCTCAATTTCTTGGGCGATGGTTTACGGGATGCGTTGGATCCGAAAGGGGGATGAAACATCCCCCCTTCGCTTATGCGTCACTTTGTTCGAACAGTGAGCAATTTACTGAGTGATAACGATCTGATCAAAATAGACTGTTCTTGCGTTAGTCTCGCCGAGTTGTAAGTTGATTCGTTTGAGCAAAGCTGGGTTACCCAGTTGTGCTCGAGTTAAGCTCACCGAAGTCCATTTATTGGCAGGAAGTTTAATGGTGGCATACACAATTACTGATCCCAAGGTATTGGGGACGATATG
>JBEUIR010000017.1:0-17308 GCA_040415395.1 Candidatus Thiothrix namsaraevi | reverse complement strand
GCCGGTGATGGAATCCATTGTGGAGCTGTTACGCGCCCACAGTGTGCGTGAGATTGTGGTCAATACCAGTCATCTTGCACCAGTGATCGAAAACTATTTCCGCGATGGCAACCAATTGGGTGTGCACATTGCCTATTCCTACGAAGGCCACATGACCGAAGACGGGCTGGAAGGCAAAGCCCTCGGTTCGGCAGGCGGCATGAAGCGCATTCAGGAGTTTTCCGGTTTCTTTGATGAAACCTTCATCGTGCTGTGCGGCGATGCGTGGATTGACCTCGACATCAGTGCTGCTCTGCGCTGGCACAAAGAAAAGGGCGGTATTGCCACCATTATCCTGCAAGAAGTGCCGCACGAGGAAGTTCACAAATACGGCGTGGTCAAACTCGACGAGCACCAGCGCATTGTGCAATTTCAGGAAAAGCCCAAGTCGGAAGAAGCGGTGTCTAACACCATCAATACCGGTATTTACATTTTCGAGCCGGATATTTTCCAGTACATCCCCGCCGGGATCGAATACGACATCGGTGGTCAACTGTTCCCAGCGCTGGTCGCAGCCGGTGAGGAATTCTACGGCTTGCCCATGGATTTCCAGTGGGTCGACATCGGTTCTGTCCCTGATGTGTGGGCAGCAACCCGCATGGCACTACAAGGCAAGATCAAGGGTTTCCGTATGCCCGGCAAACAGGTGAAACCGGGGGTCTGGACAGGCATCAATGTGAGCATCAACTGGGATCGGGTCAAGATCAAACCGCCGGTTTATATCGGCAGCAGCAGCAAAATCGAAGCGGGCGCGGAAATTACCGGCCCTTGCATGATTGGCGCGAACTGCGTGATCGAATCCGGCGCGGAAATCAGCGAATGCCTGATTAGCGATTACACCCGTATTGGTGGGATGGCATCGCTGGACAATAAGCTGATTTTTGGCGGTGACTGCATTTCACCGGATGGCAATGTCCTGAATCTGAGCGAAACCCAAATCCGCTGGCTGGTCGATGACATGCGCCGGGTACTGAATCCTAGCGACATCCACGACATGCTGCTGTTCAGCAATATGCTGACTTTCCATGAAGTGCTGGCACGGGAAAAGGAGTTAGCGTGATGGATATACAATATCAGGAATACAACATCCGCCTTTCCATCGACAGCCGTCTGGAACAAGTGCGGGTGCTTTCCGGCGCATTGCGTGGCATCGGGCAAGAGTTGTCACTGTCCGCAGAACAATTGGGGCAACTCGAACTGATGATGGTGGAAGCCGTCAACAATGTGATCGAACATGCTTACCAGATGCAGTGCGGTAATGACGTGCATGTGCGGGTGGAATACAGCCCGCAGGAAGTGCATTTGGTGATTTCTGACCGTGGTCACACCATGCCGGATGAACTGCATAGTACGGCTCGCGATATGCCTAACCCGGAAGATTTTCCGGAAGGTGGCTGGGGTATGGGGCTGATTCACTTGCTGGCGGATTCCATTCGTTACAGCAGTGATGCCAAGGGCAACCACCTGCACGTTAGCAAGCAGTTGGTGTGATATGAACTGGCTATCCCGTGCCTTGCTGCTAGCGGTATTCCTGTTGATTCAGGGGTGCAGCGTGTTACCAACAACACCGCCGGATACGGCAAACGTCGCGGGTTCACTCAATGGTACTTGGGAATTCCTGCCTTCCGGTAGCGCAGAGATGCCAGCGAACAACGCTCGCTGGCAACGTATCCGCGTTCCCGGCAATTGGTCTACGCAGGGTTTCGACCATCACGGCATGGCGTGGTATCGCCTCAATTTCCATGCTGAAGTTGCACCTGAAACCCTTTCCAGCCTGCATTTTGGCGGAGTCGATTACTTCGCCGATGTGTGGCTGAACGGGCAAAAACTCGGTGCACACGAAGGCTATTTTCAGACCTTTTCCTTCGACGTGACCCCACACCTCAAGGCAGGGCAAAACACCCTGCTGGTGCGGGTTAACAGTCCGTTGGAAAAGCCCGAAGATTTCTCACTGCGCAAACGGCTGATCAAAGGCATTTTTGCGCATCACGATACCCGCCCCGGCGGCGCATGGTCGGAACGTGGGCAGGAAAAGAATACCGGCGGCATTTGGGGTGAGGTGCGCTTGCAGCAGTCAGCGCAGGTGCAATTGCAGCCACAGCAAGTGCAGGTGCAAGCCGTCAAGGGACTGGAGCAATGGCGGGTCAAGGTCGATCTGGATGTGCTAGGTAAATTGCCAGCGGGGGCGCAGTTACAGTGGTCAGTCGGTGGGTGGCAAGGCATAAGCCCAGTCCGTTCCGCGCTTACCATCCCCATCACTCACCCCAAACTCTGGAATCCCAAAGGCTATGGCGACCCCAACCTTTACACCCTCACTGTCAGCGCAGTACACAATGGCAAGGTGCTAGACAGCTTCCAGCGCAGCATCGCCTTCCGCAAGGTCGAGCGTTCCCCTCAAGGCATCTGGAAGGTCAATCACCAGCGCATCCTGCTTAAAGGCACCAACTACATCGCTCACCAGTGGCTGAGCGAGATGAAAACGGACGATTTCCGCCGCGACATCCAATTGATGCAGGATGCCCACATCAACACCGTGCGTGTCCACGCCCATATTACCGCGCCGGAGTTTTACCGCCTGTGCGATGAAACCGGGCTGATGGTTTGGCAGGATTTCCCGCTGCAATGGGGCTATCAGGATACTACCGAATTCCATCAGCAAGCCGTTTCCCAAGTGGGTGACATGATTCGCCAGTTCGGGCATCACCCCTCCATCATCCACTGGACGTTGCACAATGAACCGCCGTGGGATGCGGATTGGATGAAGTGGAAATACAAGGATTACGACCCGCAGCAAAACAAGCGGCTGGATGACAAGCTTTACCAGACAGCCAAGGCATTGGATAACACGCGCCCGATTACCGCGATTTCTGCCACCAAGGAACACCCTTGGTTAGGCTGGTATTCCGGTCACTGGCTGGATTACGCCAAGCCAACCAAGCTGCACACCATTGCCGAATTCGGGGCGCAAGCCTTACCGGATCGCTTCACGTTGGCAAAAATCCTTGGTGAAGAGCCAGAATTGCCCACCAGCAAAGCCGATTGGAAGCTGTGGGAATACCACAATTTCCAGCGCAAGGAGACTTTGGAAATTGCCAAAGTGCCACAAGGCAAAACGCTGGAACAATTCATTAGCAACACTCAGCACTATCAGGCGCAACTGACACAACTGGCAGCCGAATCCTACCGGCGGCAGGCGTATCAGCCTGTCGGCTCGCTGTTCCAGTTCATGCTGGTGGAAAACTGGCCTTCCATGAATTGGGCAGTGGTCGATTTCTGGCGTAAACCTAAACCGGCTTATTACGCGTTGCAACGAGCCTACCAGCCGGTTCTGCCCAGCCTTGCTTGGAACAAGGTGAATTACGCGGCTAGCGAACCCGTGACGGTCGGTGCATGGGCGTTGAATGACAGCCTTGCGCACTTGCCGAATGCCCAGTACCGGCTCACGCTCTGGCATGGCAGGCAACAGCGCGATACCCAAAGCTGGTCATTTGAGCTTGCACCCGATAGCCACCGGCATTTGCGTGATTACACCGTGCCTGTGCAGCAGCCGGGCAAGTATCGCCTTGCAGCCGAGATTACCGATGCGCACGGTAAAGTCATTAGCCGTAACGAATACCGCTTTACCATCCAATCACAATAATAAGATGCACTGTTATGGGATTCTATTTCGACAAGTTTGAAGACCGTCAGCCGGAACCGCCGCTCGAATATTCGGCAGTGACGGAGGGCATCTGGCAATTCCTCGCGGTCATCGCCATGACCTTGGGTGCATGGTATTTGTGGTGGCGTTGGACAGAATCGCTTAACCCGGATGCCTTGTGGTACGCCATTCCGCTGCTGGTGGCAGAAACTGCCTCCTATTTCGGGCTGGGTTTGTTCGTGTTCAACCTGTGGAAGGTGAAAGACTACGAACAATTGCCGCCGCCTGCCAAATTCGATGATGTGGTGCGCCCGGAACACGCCGAAGATCGCCCGATCAAGGTGGATGTGTTTTTCCCCACCTACAACGAAGAAGTGGAACTGGTGCGCCTGAGTATCATTGATGCAAAAAAAGTCACCTACCCCTACCCAATTGAGCTGAAAATCTTCGTGCTGGATGACGGCAAACGCCCCGCGATGCGTCAGGTTGCCGAAGAAGAAGGCGTGGGTTACATCACCCGCAGCAGCAATATCGGTTTCAAGGCAGGCAATTTGCGCAATGCGATGGAGCAAACCCACGGTGATTTTATCGTCATCTGTGACGCAGACACGCGCCCGTTTCCGACGATTCTGGAACACACGCTGGGTTATTTTCGTGACCCGGATGTGGCATGGGTGCAAACCCCGCAATGGTTCTTTGATTTACCCGAAGGCAAACGCCTGCCGGATGTTTGGGGTAAATATTTAAAAGCACCGGGGCGTTGGCTCGGTAAAGGTGTGGAAGCGATATTCGGCGAAATACGTGTCGGCGAAGACCCCTTCGTGAATGAGCCGAAAATGTTTTACGACGTGATTCAGCGTCGTCGCAACTGGGCGAATGCCTCATTCTGTTGCGGGGCTGGTTCGATCCACCGCCGTGAAGCCGTGATGGAAGCCGCCCTCAAATGCTACGCTGATACTATCGAAAAGCAGGTTGGCAAACAGTCCAAACAGTTGCAGAAACTGATGGGTGGGCAAGCACTCGACAGTGGTCTGGTGCAGGAAATGCGTCATCAGGTGGCAGGGGAAGAGGAGTTTACCCCGTACCGTTTCCACGTTTCCGAAGACATTTACACCTCCATTGTGTTGCATTCGGATGAAGACCGTCACTGGAAATCGGTGCTGCACCCGACCGTTGAATCCAAGATGCTTTCCCCGCAAGACTTGCTGAGCTGGACGGTGCAACGTTTTAAATACGCAGGCGGCACGCTCGATATAGTGGCGAATGACAGCCCCATGACCCGCAAGGGCATGAGCCTAGCGCAACGCCTGATGTACGGGGCAACCGCTTGGTCATACCTCGGCGGTATCTGGAACTTGATCTTTTTGGCGGCACCGCTGGTTTACCTGTTTAGCGGCATTGCCCCGGTGAGTGCGTATACCGGCGACTTTTTCCTGCACATTTTACCGTTCCTGATTGCAATGGAACTGGCGTTTATGGTGGGGACGTGGGGAATTGCAGGCTACCGTTCCAAAGCCAGTTACCTGTCTTTCTTCCCAGTCAACTTGCGGGCAATCTGGACGGTGTTGAAGGGCGAGCAGATCAAATTCCCGGTGACACCCAAAGACCGACAGGAAGGTAATTTCTTTCATCTGGTACTGCCACAGTTTGCGGTGATTGTGCTGACTTTGGTGGGGCTGGTGTATGCCACGGTGCAGTATTTCGCGCTTGGCAACAACGACTATTCACTGGGCGGGATTCTGGTTAATGTGTTCTGGGGATTGAACAATATTATCGCGTTGAGCGGGATTGTGATGGCAGCGTTCTGGCAGCCGGAAGCGGAAGAGGTTGCTGAGGAATCGCAAGCAGCAACATATAACAATAATGAGGTTATTGCATGAGTTTCAAACAGAATCTGGTTCGCGCCCGCAGCCACATCATTTTTCTGACTGGGCTGGTCACGGCTTTCGGGTTGGTCGGCTGGCTGGAGGGTATCAGCATGGGGGGTGCCAACACGCCCGAAGCGGTCATTGAAACCAGTTCAGGTATCAATATTGCCCCCACTCGTCCGCTAACCGCGCAGGAAATGGAATGGGCAAAGACCGCCTGGAAGTATTTTCAGAACAACACCGTGACTGAAACCGGGTTGGTCAATTCCGTGGACAAGTACAATGCATCCACCTTGTGGGATACCTCATCCTACCTGATGGCGGTGATTGCGGCACAACGGCTGGGGATCATTGATCAGAACGAATTCGATGCCCGCATTTTCAGAGCACTGGATTCGCTGGCAAAACTGCCCTTGTTTGAAGGCAAGCTGCCCAACAAATCCTACAACACCATTTCCCTGCAAATGGTGGATTACAACAACCAGCCCAGTGAACAGGGTATTGGCTGGTCAGCCATCGACATTGGGCGGGTGCTCGTGCCGTTTAATATATTGGCTTGGCATTACCCGCAACACACGCAATCGGTCAAACAAGTCATCGCAAGCTGGGATACTTCGCCGATGCTGGTGGCGGGTACGATGTACGGGGCAGCACTTGATAACAAAGGCAAAACCGAATACCCACAGGAGGGGCGTTTGGGCTATGAGGAATACGCCGCCAAATCTTTTAACCTGATGGGGGCGGATGTTTCCACCGCCTTGCGTTATACCGATTTTCTCAAATTTGTGGAGATTGAAGGCATTTCAGTCGCCACCGATAGCCGTGACCCGCTGCAATACGGCGCACACAACTACGTGGTCAGCGAACCGTATATCCTCGATGGCATTGAATTTGGCTGGGATCACTTGTCGCAGGAACTGGCATGGCGGGTTTATCAAGCGCAAGAAAAACGGTTTGCCAGCACTGGTATCCTCACCGCTGTGTCGGAAGACAATATCGACCAAGCACCTTATTTCGTTTACAACACCGTGTTTACCAGTGGCAAGCCTTGGAATGCGATTACTGAAAAGGGTGAGGATGCCAGCCAGTTTAAAACGCTGAGTACCAAAGCGGCATTTGGCTGGCACGCACTTTACGAAACTGACTACACCCGGCAATTGGTGGAGAAAGCGGCAACCTTGGCTGACCCGGAACGCGGTTGGTATTCCGGGGTGTACGAGGTGAGTGGTCAGCCAAATAAGGCGATTACTGCCAACACCAACGGCATTGTCTTGGAAGCGTTGGCGTATAAGCAGACCGGGCAATTGATGAAATTGGGAAAATAACGCCTTGGTAGGTCGGACTTTAGTCCGACTTGTCGGGCTGAAGCCCGACCTACAGGGTTCGGTTTAACACCCGTTTGAGGGCGTCGGGATCAAATTCCGCCGTTACGATGGATTCGCCCAATGATTTCATCAAAACGAGGCGCAAGGTGCCATCCAGCACTTTTTTATCCACGGACATATAACGGGTGAAGTCGTCGCCTGTCATTTGTGCTGGCGGGTCTACCGGAAGATTGGCACGTTGCAGGATGTGGCGGGTGTAAGCCACGTCATCGGTCGACAACCAGCCCATTTGCTGCGACAGTTCCGCCGCCATCACCATGCCAGTGGCGACTGCTTCACCGTGTAGCCAGTTGCCGTAACCCATTGCCGCTTCAATGGCGTGTCCAAAGGTATGCCCCAGATTTAGCAAGGCGCGTTGCCCGGATTCGCGTTCATCTGCTGCTACCACTTCCGCTTTGTGTTCACAGGAACGGAAAATTGCATAGGTCAATGCTTCCGGGTCACGTGCCAGCAGCTTATCCATATTGGCATCCAGCCATTGCAGGAAGGCAGGATCACGGATCAGACCGTATTTCACCACTTCCGCAATCCCGGCACTCAGTTCGCGGTCTGCCAACGTATTCAGGCTATCGGTGTCGATCAGCACGCATTGCGGTTGGTGGAAGGCACCGATCATGTTCTTGCCGAGTGGATGATTCACGCCGGTTTTGCCACCCACTGAGGAATCGACCATTGCCAGCAAGGTGGTGGGAATTTGGATGAAATTGATCCCGCGTTGATAGCTCGCTGCCGCATAACCCGTCATATCACCGACTACCCCACCACCGAGTGCGATCAGGGTGGTTTTGCGGTCAGCTTTGTGTTCCAGCAAGTGGGTGTAAATCTGGTTGAGTACGTCGAGGTTTTTGTATTCTTCACCGTCAGGTAAAATCACCGCAGAATGTTTCAAGCCGCTCAGTAAACGCTGGGTGGCTTCCAGATACAATGGCGCAACGGTGGTGTTGGACACGACTACCGCACTTTTGCCGCGAATGTGTGGGGTGACTAATTCGGCCTGTTGCAGCAAGCCCTGCCCAATGTGAATCGGGTAACTGCGGTCGCCAAGATCAAGGTTGAGCGTTTGCATGGGATACATCCTGTAATTGTTTGAGTTTGTTGTGAATGTCGCGCAGGATGACGTTCACTTTTTGTTTGCCAGTCGGCACGACTAAATCAGCGACTTCCAGATAATACGGTTCGCGGGTTTTCAATAAGTTGCGCAGGGTTTGCAAGGGGTTATCCGTTTGCATCAAGGGGCGACTGCGGTCGTGTTTGATGCGTTGAAAGAGTTGGTCGGCGGAGGCTTTCAAGTAGATGACACAGCCGCCAGTTTTGATGTGTTGGCGGTTGGTTTCGCGCAAAATACTACCGCCGCCCGTGGCGAGTACAATGTCGGGGAGGGCGGTGAGTTCGGCGATGATTTGTGCTTCGCGCTCGCGAAAACCAGCCTCTCCTTCAAGCTCAAAGATGGTGGGGATGCTGACACCCGTGCGCTCTTCGATCACCCTGTCGGAATCGTAGAAGGTTAGGTTCAGTCGTCGCGCAAGTTGTCGGCCTATGGTGGATTTTCCCGCGCCCATCAATCCCACCAGAATGATACTGTTTTGCATGGGGGATTTATGCCAGCACTGGGCGCGGGAATCAAGCAGCTTGTGGGCTGCTTTAGCGTTTACCGTCCACAATTTTCGGGGTAACGAAGATCAGTAGCTCACGATTCTTGTTGCTATTGTTGTCGGTGCGGAACAGTCGGCCTAACACCGGCACATCGCCTAACACCGGAACTTTGGTCGTGCCACTGAGGTTTTCTTCCTCATGCACGCCACCCAGTACTACCGTTTGACCATTTTCCACCAATACTTTGGTCTGGACTTCACGGGTATTAATGCTGGGGACGCCGGAGAAAATTTGCCCAACTGTGTCCTGGTTCACTTTTAAATCCATTGAAATGTGCTCGTCCGGGGTGATTTGTGGCGTGACTTCAAGACTGAGCACGGCTTTCTTAAAGGCAACGTTTGCAGCACCGCTGGAAGACGCTTGCAAGTAAGGAATTTCCACACCTTGTTCGATGATGGCCTTGGTTTGGTTAGAGGTGATCACCCGTGGGCTGGAAATCGTTTCGCTTTTGCTTTCGGCTTGTGAAGCAGAAAGTTCCAGATCGACCAAGAAGTCTTTACTCAAAATTGAGAAGCCGTAGCTGCCAATCGCGCCAGTGACCGGTAGGTTGACGCTGAGGCGGTCGGTGAGACCGGGAATGGTGACGGTGCTTTTACCCGTTGGGTCAGCAAGGGCTTTGGTGGCACTTTCCCAGTACTTGTCAGTGCCAGCGCCAAGATGCCCGGTTCCCATGCCGATGCTGTCTTGATTGATCCACATGGGCGTGACGCCGAAACGTGCACCGAGTTCTTTGCCGAAGGTGTCATTGGCAATAACGATGCGTGATTCGATCAGGACTTGTTCGACCGGAACGTCCAGCGCTTTCACTAAATCGCGAATGGCTTTGACTTGCGTCGCCGTGTCTTGCACCAGCAGGGTATTGGTGCGTTCGTCTACCGATACTTTGCCGCGTGGCGAGAGCAGGGATTGTTTGTCTTCGCCTTTGGATTTTTCAATCAACGCCGATAGTTCAACAGCTTTGGCAAAGTTGATGGCAATGTATTCCGTCACCAACGGTTCCAGTTCTTGCTTGGCTTTGATGGATTGCAGTTCTTGCTGTTCCTTTGCGGTCAATTCGGCAGCAGGCGCGACCCAGATGACGTTGCCATTTTCACGCATCGCCAAGTTTTTGGATTCGAGCACGATGTCGAGCGCTTGATCCCACGGTACGTCTTTGAGGCGCACGGTAATATTGCCGCTTACGGTATCACTAACGACGATATTTTTGTCGGTGAAGTCAGCCAGCAATTGCAATACCGCCCGTACTTCGATGTCTTGGAAGTTGAGCGAGAGTTTTTCGCCGGTAAAGGTTTTCTTTTTCTGTTCACTCGCGAGTTTTTCTTCGGGCGATACTTTGAGTTTGTCGATATAGACGGTGTATTCATTGCCGTTGCGCTTAGTGCGGTGCTCAAAACCTTCATGGCTGGAAATGCGGATCCGTGCGCCGTCATTGCGTTGTGCTACGTCAATGCTGCTGACGGGCGTGCCGAAATCCATAACATCCATGCGTTTTTGTAAATTGGCTGGCACGTCAACATCCGCCAAGGTGACGGTAATGGTGTTGCCACTCTTGCTATCGCTAACGTTAGCATCGGCTGATGGCAGATTAATGATCACACGCCCGCTACCATCGGGTTCACGCCGGAAATCTACGCTTTGTAATTGTGAAGTATTATTGGCAGGCGCAGCGACTTGCA
Source organism: Candidatus Thiothrix namsaraevi (assembly GCA_040415395.1). Classification (GTDB taxonomy): domain Bacteria; phylum Pseudomonadota; class Gammaproteobacteria; order Thiotrichales; family Thiotrichaceae; genus Thiothrix; species Thiothrix namsaraevi. The sequence continues at coordinate 7,047 of JBEUIR010000017.1, read as the reverse complement.
TGGGTTCTGGCGTAGCGACTGTTGCTAACGGTGCAGGTTTTGCCGCAACTGGTGGTGCAACCGGGGGTTTGGGTGCTGCGGGGGCTACGACTGGTGCAGGCATAACAACGGGTGCTGGCGGGGCGACAGCATCCGGTGGCGTATACCAAGCGTAATCTTTCGGTAGCGCGACGGGAACAGGCAATTCCGGCAATGGCAACGCTTGGCTGGCTGGTGTCACGGTTGGGGGTAGAGACGCAAGATTTTGCGTCTCTACGGAGGACGGTTTGGCTGCGGGTGTAAAATTATCAGCGCTGGCTTTGCCGCTACGCTGGACGTTGGGCGTTGTTTGTTGTTGCTTGCCGTTATTGTCGAACAACATGACAACGGTGTTGCCACGGGATTCTAGCGTGTGGTTGACCAAGCCATTTAGGTGTATCACCACCCGCGCTTTGCCTTGGTTATTGGCAGCATCAATGGTTTGCACTTGACCTAAGTTAACCGCTTTGCTGCGGGTGTCGGGCGCAACGTCGGTAGCAGGAAAGTCAAAGACTAGCCGTGAAGGGTTTTCCATGAGAAAACCTTGGGGCAATGGCACAGGGGAGCTGAATTGCAATTGGACTTCCGTTTTATTACCGGCTGCTTGTGCCGTGATATTTTGCAATTGTTTGTCGGCTGCGAAGACCAAGCTGCTGGCAGGGGTGCAGGCCATGAGAATTGCCAACGCAACACTTTGCTTTATTGTTTTCATTTTGTTGCTAGTCCTGTTTATTATTTTTTTACATCTTTAAGGTCAGAGAGGGCAATGGCATTTTCCCGTTCTTTGAAACCACCAAAACCGTTTTCCACCACTTCCTGCACCATTACTTTGGTTTCTTCAACTTTGGTGATTTTGCCATGATTTTTACCGAGGTAATTGCCTGCGCGAGCGCGGTGAATGGCACCATCCGGGATACGGATAAGTGCCCACAATGCGCCATTCTGGTTGAGTGTGCCAACCATGCGTAGGCTGTCCAGCGGAAAACCTTCCAGAAATTCAGGCACACGATTCGCATCTGGCATAATGGCACTGCCGGGGTCTGCCACGGTATCAGGTGCGAGAATCTTGGCATCAAACGGATTCAGTTCGTGTCCAGGGTAAATGAACCGTACATAGGGTTTGATTTCAGGAATCGGGTCAATCGGCGCGGCTGGTTTCGCCTTAACGCTTTGTACGTATTGTTCCAAATCACTCATGTCACTATTACAGGCCGTTAGTGATAATACTACGCTAAAACCTGCCAATAATTTAATGGAGGTGACGAGTGGGGTGGCTACTGGTATTTTCATCCTTTATTCCCCTTGGTGCTGCTGGCAACCTTATTATTCGGTTTGGCAGGGGTATCACCCTCGGTGCCGTCTTCCAAGTAGCGGTAGGTTTTTAAGGTCGCTTCTAGACGTAAGCGTCCGCCTTGTCCTTCGGGTTTTAGGTCGATATTATTAATTGTCACTATGCGTGACAGCCCGGAAATATCACTGACGAAGGTTGCCAGTTCACGGTATGAGCCTTTTGCAATGATTTTGATGGGCTTTTCGGCGTAAAACTCCATGTGTACTTCATTTTGTGGCTCAAAGAGTTCTAATTCCAAGCCGTTGGATAAACCTTTTTCGGAAATATCCAGAATTAACCCCGGAATCTCGGTGTCGCTCGGTAATTGGCGTAACAATACGCTGAAAGAACGTTGCATTTCCTCCATTTGGGCTTGGTATTGTGGCAGTTGGCTGGCGCGTTGTTGCTTGGTTTCCAGGTCAGTGCGCAATTGCTGCTCTTTTGATTCGACGTTGGCAAGTGTTTCCAATTCATCCACAATAATGAGTTGGTAGCCCAACAGCAAAATAATGATCATGATGAACCCTAGTGCCAGTGACTTGATTGACCAAGAGACGCTACCGGGATCGTCTGCCAGATTGTTGAGTTCGTGCAGATTCATTTACCACCCTCCTGTTTTTTGTCCGGTTTTTTGGTATTGGGAGGTGTGTTGGCAGCATCATCTTGGGTTTGACGCAGCAATTGGGTCACATCCAGTTTGAAATCCCTGAGTACCAATTCCTCATTGTCACCTTCTTTTTTGGTGGAAATGACATTTAAGTTGGATGAACTTAGCCAAGGTGAGGCATCCAGACGATTCATGTAACTGGAAACCCGCGCGTAGGATTCGGCTTTGCCTTCCAGTTGTACTTTGGTTCCATCTTGTTTCAGGTAAAGCAGGTACATGCCTTTGGGAAGTGCATTCACCATTTCATCAAACAAGTGCACGATGGCAGGGCGGGTGCTTTGCAAATCTTCGATCACTTGCATTCGATCCAGCAAGGCTTGGCGCGTGGCATCGAGTTGTTCAATTTCTTTGATTTGCTTATCTAATTCGGCAATTTGCGTGCTTAAATACTGGTTGCGCTGTTCTTGGTGTTCGATAGCGTATTGCATGTATTGGTGTGCACCAAACACCGCAGCAGCAGCTAACGCGGCACTACCGCCGACGAGGGAGAAAAACTGCTTTTTCTTTTCCTCACGGGCTTTTTCACGCCAAGGAAGGAGATTTAGACCAGCCATTATTCCAGCCCTCGCAGTGATAGACCTGCTGCAATCAGCAAGGCTTGCATGTCATTGGTGAAACGTACCGGGCTGACACGCGACCCCAAGGCAACCCGCGTGAAGGGATTAATGACCCTGACCGGAATGCCGATGGTGGATTGAATTTGTTCGTCCACGCCGGGGATACGGGCGCAACCGCCGCAAATCAGAATTTGTGACACACTGTCTTTCTGGCTGGAGGCGTAGTAAAACTGAAGGAAGCGGTGCAGTTGACGCACCATATTGTCTTTAAACGGTTCGAGCACTTCGGATACATAGTTTTCCGGTAGGTTGCCTTCTTTTTTTGCTAAGCCCGCTTCCTGCCAAGTCAGCCCGTAGCGGTGCATAATTTCTTCAGTGAGTTGACGTCCGCCGAAGGCTTGTTCGCGGGAAAACGTGAGGCGGCTGCGCTCGAACACGCTAATGCCGGTCATGGTTGCGCCAAAGTCGACGATTGCCAGCGAATCGTTTTGATCCAATTCATTGGTCAGATGGCGCAGGACTTTTTCCAGTGCGTGGGTTTCGGTATCGACAATATCCACGGTTAAGCCAGCCATTTCGGCAGCGGCTACCCGGACTTCGACGTTTTCTGAGCGAGTGGCAGCCAGTAACACATCCACGGTTTCCGGTGAGTTGGCGGACGGTCCCAGAATTTCAAAGTCGTAATTGACCTCGTTCATGGGGTAGGGGATGTGTTGTTCGGCTTCCATCGACATTTGTGCTTCCAGCTCTGCTTGAGGGATGGAGGCGGGCATGGGAATAATTTTGCTAATGGCCATCGACGTCGGAATCGCCAAGGCACAATGTTTCAACTTGGAGCGGCTATCCCGCAAGGCTTTACGGATGGCTTCGCCCACGGGTTCCGGTTCCACAATGTCTTTTTCATTGGCAACGCCCTCCGGTAGCGGAGCAACGGCGTAACTTTCAATCCGGTAGTCGCGTCCCTTGCGGGTCATTTCCACCAGTTTGATGGCGGAAGAGCTAATGTCCAGACCGAGTAAGCTTTCTTTACGGGGATATATTGAAAACACAGGCAATTCCGAGGTTATTGTTATTATTAAACGTTATGGGGTGTATCTTTTAATTATTTTCGAGTCAATGGTAGCGTCGAATCCCAAAATAGTCTACTCTGCTCGTCTTGGGTGGCGTGCTTTCAGATAAACGGGAGCCGTGCGTAAATGAATAAAAGTCTAATGTAGTCATGCGGTTCATCTATAAATTCTTTCAGTTTGTGTTAGGTGCTTTTTTTGCGCTCCTCACGTTAGGGGCGGTTGTATTGTTTGCGCTTTATTCCCACTATTCCCCCCAGTTACCTGATGAGGCAGAGTTACGTAAAATCGACATTCAAGTGCCATTGCGTATCTATACCCGTGATGGTGCCTTGCTGGCGGAATACGGCGAACACCGTAGCCGCCCGGTTAAGCTGGAAGATGTGCCTGAAAAGCTGCAACAAGCATTCTTGGTCATTGAAGATGCACGGTTTTATGAGCATCAAGGGGTTGATCTAAAAGGGGTGCTGCGGGCATTGCGTAGTGTGGTGTCAACAGGTTCTGCCAGTCAGGGTGCTAGTACCATTACCATGCAGTTGGCACGAAATTCCTTCCTAGATTCGGGAAAAAATTTCGAGCGCAAGCTCAAAGAAACCTTATTAGCCATTAAAATAGAGCAGACGCTGGAGAAAAACCAGATTCTGGAACTGTACCTCAACAAAATTTACTTAGGCAATCGTGCGTATGGGATTGCTTCTGCGGCGGAAATTTATTACGGCAAGACGTTGGCGGAACTGACCTTGGCACAGAGTGCCATGATTGCGGGTTTGCCCAAAGCGCCTTCGCGTTATAACCCGCTGGCTAATGCTGAACGCGCCATGATCCGCCGGGATTACATCCTCAAACGGATGTTGGAATTTAAGCATATTTCCCCAGATGAATACCAAACTGCCATCAACGAACCCAATACTGCGCAACGCCATAAAAAAACCGAGATTGATGCGGATGCGCCGTATCTCGCTGAAATGGTACGTGCGGACATTGTGAAGCGCTACGGTGAGGCAAATGCCTATACCCAAGGCTATCATGTGTATACCACGTTGGATTCTGATACTCAAAAAGAAGCTGCTGAGTCATTGCGCAAATCGTTGTTGGCGTATGACCAACGGCATGGCTATCGGGGTGCTGAAGATAAATTGGCATTGAGTGAATTGAAAAATGAGGACGAGATGCGTGACAAGCTCTCGTCTTACCCCGTTTTTGGAGACTTGCATCCCGCGTTGGTACTGCAAGCCGGAGCCAGTAGTGCGGAATTATTGCTGGGTGAAACCCGTGTGACGCTCACCTTAGATGCGGTTAAGTGGGCACGCGCGTTCAAAACCGAAGATCGCCGTGGTGATCCCCCTAAGCGGGTGAATGATGTGTTGAGTCCGGGTGATATTGTACGCTTGCGCCAGACAGATAAGGAAAAGAACACGTGGGTGCTTTCGCAAGTGCCAGCGGTTGGCGGTGCTTTGGTTTCACTGGATCCGACTGACGGTGCTGTGCGTGCGGTAATGGGCGGCTTTGATTTTCAGCATTCCAAATTCAATCGGGCAACGCAGGCCATGCGCCAGCCGGGTTCTAGTTTTAAGCCGATTGTGTATGCGGCGGCTTTGTCGAAAGGCTTTACGCCTGCCAGCATTGTGAACGATGCCCCGATTGAAATTCCGGGGAGTACTTGGAAGCCTGAAAACTTCGGTGGCAGATACATTGGTCCGACTACCTTACGCGAAGCATTAGCAAAATCACGCAATCTGGTGTCTATCCGGTTATTGCGTAGTATCGGTATCAATTATGCCATTGATTTTGCACACGAGTTTGGCTTTCCTAAAGAAAACTTGCCGCCTAATCTGACTCTGGCGCTAGGCACGGCAATGACCTCACCGATGGAAATGGCAACGGCTTACGCGGTATTTGCCAACGGTGGTTACAAAGTTAATAGCTATTTCATTACCAAGATTGAAGATCGTCACCATCAGGTGTTGTTTGAAGAAACCTCCCCCAGAATTTGTGCCGGTGAAACGGATGTTTGTGTTATCGAAAACAAGGTAGACAAAGCAACAGAACCGGCAGCAAAGGATTATGAGGGTAAGGATGGCAAGGCGGCAGTGCCTGCTGAAGCGACCGATGACGCCAAACCCATTTGGGAAACGGCTGCGGTTGAACCCCCTAAAGTCGGTGAAAATGGGGTTTATCCGGCGGCTAAACGCATTTTGAATAGTAGGGCGCACTACCAGATTGTGAGCATGATGCAGGATGTTACCCAGTCAGGGACGGCAGCGCGTGCAGGGCGTAGTTTGAACCGTAAAGACATTGCGGGTAAAACTGGCACTACCAATGACCAAAAAGATGCTTGGTTTTGTGGATTCACACCCAGCGTTGTCACTGTCGCTTGGGTGGGATTTGATGATATGGCGAAGTTAGGTGAGGGTGAAACGGCGACCAATGTGGCACTGCCGATGTGGATTGATTTCATGCACCGTGTCCTCAAGGGAGAGCCGTCTAAGGAGTGGGAAAAGCCCGTGGATCTTAAAGAGGCGGATTTGGACTTGGGTATTGAAGAAGATAAACCACGGCGGCGTGCTGCGAGTACTGATGAGTCTGGCGCAGGCTTCCAGTACAAAAGCGAGCGTGATATTGCCCCGCGTCAGCCCGCTCAAAACGGTGGAGCACCGCGTGCCCCCGCGCCGCAACGTACACCGGAACGGGTAGAAATTCCTGAGCAACTGTTCTAATGCGTAATACCCGTGAAGAAACCCGCCATTTGGTGGCGGAAGAAGCTGCCCGCCTGATTTACGAAGAGGGGATGCGTGATTACCGTTTGGCTAAGTTGCGGGCAGCCGAACAATTGGGCGTTTCCGCGCACGGCAGTTCCCAGCCGACCAATGAAGAGATAGAGGCGGCGATTCATCAACGCATTCAATTGTTCGATGCGGAAACGCAACCTGCGTTGCTGCGGGAGCATCGCGAAGTGGCGTTGGAAGCAATGGATTTTTTGCAAGCCTACAACCCTTATTTGACAGGTGCAGCGTTGGAGGGAACCTCCAGCCCGCATTCGGCGGTGACGCTGTATTTGTCAGCCGATGGGGTGGAAGAGGTGATGTTTTTTCTGGAAGATCAACACATTCCGTTTCAAGTGCACGAGCGTCGTACCCGTTTGGGTAACAAAAAGCAGGAATATTTTCCGCTATTGCGCTTTTATGTGGATGATGTGGAAGTGGAGTTGATGGTATTTCCCCACGATGATCGCTTTGCGAGTGCGCCGATTAGCCCGATCACGGGCAAGGCGATGAAGCGGGCGGATCGGAAGAAAGTCGCGGCGTTGTTGACAAAATGACCGACCATCGCACCTTGCTATTAGAAATCTATGCCGCTGGCTTAGCCGCCGTCAATGGCGAAATGGCTGTTTACCAAGCATTACTTGCC
>JBEUIR010000016.1:0-17841 GCA_040415395.1 Candidatus Thiothrix namsaraevi | reverse complement strand
CCCGTGACGCAACGCTACAAGAGTAGCCAAACGATCAACAAAATAGGGGCATATACCTTCATGGTGGGTACACGCCTTATGACGGTAACACTCCGCAATGCCATCACCACCGCACCCTTAGCCGACAAAGAAATTACCCTGCACGAAATCAAAGCCGGAGATACCAGCACTTGGCCTTACGTTTGGCGCAGTTCCGCCAAAACCGATGCCAAGGGTATTGCTATCATTGATTCCGAACGCTTGTCACAAACAGGGTTAAACTTCGTATTGACGACAACACCCTACAACACTGGCAGCGTCATGACCGCAGCGTTCCCAGCACAAACGTATAACGTCGATTTTTCGGTAGGGACAATCCCTGTTACCCTCGTTGACCGCGATAATGGCAATGCCATCATGCCCAACCAGCGTATTGAGGCGTATGAAATTGCCACCGACGGCACGCTAACTTGGCTCAAAAACGGCACGACCAATGCCAGCGGACAAGCTATTTTTGACCTAGAAACCCTGCGCAAAGGCACACGCCATGTATTCAAAGCCAACAACCCGTTTGCCAACAAACAATACCCCTACAGCCGCATTATCACCAGTGCCGGTGCGGTAACGTTTGCCATCGGTCGTACTGACAAAGGTGAACTGGATCTCAAACCCCCCGTGCTTGAAATCCTCTCCCCCAGCAAAACCAGTGTCGGCAACATTGGCTTTGAACTCAGTGGCAAAGCCAGTGATGACAAAGCGTTGGATAAGGTTAACGTTAACCTCGTGAGTGGCAGCCTTACCTCCACACAAACCGCGACCTTGGATAAAGTCACCGGCAACTGGAAACTGCCAATCAGCAGCAGCGCCCTGCAAACCGGACAACCCCTCAATGTCACTGCCACGGCGTTTGATGTGACCGGCAATACCACCCGCGTCACCCGCAGCTATCAAGTGCTCGCTGATAAGAATGCGCCCAGTATTACCATCAGTTCGCACCACGCCGATGAAACGGTGTTAAAAACCGGCTTCTTGCTGCAAGGCACTGTCGCCGATGACACGGAGGTCAGCACCTTGCAACTCTCGGTTACACAAGATAGCGGTAAAGTCTTGGTAACACCCAAAAACCTCACGCCAACCCCCGCCGGTGATTGGGCTTATGCCCTGCCCAACGGCATTCTCAGCCAAGACAGCAAAATTACCGTCACCCTGCTAGCTACCGACACCAGCGGCAAACAAAGTACCAGCACACTGGCGCTCAACGTCGCAGGCGCACACGACGAAAACCGCCAACTCCTCAGTCGCACCACGTTTGGCATTACCGATGCACTGTTGCAAGAAGTCACGCAATTAGGCACGACCACGTTCCTAGAACAACAACTTAACCCGACCACACTGGATGACAGCGCGTTTGCAGCACGGATGGCAAATTCCAACCCCGCCACTTTAACGGAATTTCAAACCGCCACCCTGCAACGCATGATCGGTAGCCGCCGCCAATTGCAGGAAGTAATGACCTGGTTCTGGGATAACCATTTCAACACCGATTTCCGCAAAACCGGCAATAAGTTGCTGTACGAATTGGCAGAAAACGACGTGTTCCGCGCCAATGCACTCGGCAACTTCCGCAACTTACTCGGTGCGAGTGCCAAAAGCCCAGCGATGTTGTATTACCTCGACAGCGTGAAAAACGTCAAAGCCAATGCCAACGAAAACTATGCCCGTGAAATACTGGAACTGCACACAGTGGGCGTGGATGGCGGTTACACCCAAAAAGAAGTGGACACGCTGGCGGAAGTATTCACTGGCTGGCAGGTACAAAATGACCGGTTTTTCTTCAATGCCGCACAACACAACAACGTTGCCAAAATTTTCTGGGGCAATGCGATTCCTGCTGGCGGTGTGGATGAAGGCGAACGGGTGCTGGATATTCTGGCGCGTCACCCCGCCACCGCTAACTACCTGTGCTCCAAACTGGTCACGTATTTTGTGAGCGATCAGCCCATTAACAGCTTGCAAGCGCGTTGTGCTGAAACATTCTTAGTGCAAGCATCAGCACCGGATCAAATCGCGCAGGTATTGCGGGTGATTCTGACTTCGCCAGAGTTTTACGCGACAGCAAACATTAATAGCAAAGTCAAAACACCGCTGGAATTTGTCACCGCCAGCGTGCGTGCTACCCACGCCCAAGGCACTCACGCTGACTTACCAGCAGCCCTGAAACGCATGGGTATGGATTTGTACCAATACCCCCTACCGACCGGCTACTCCGATACCGGCGATGACTGGGTAAGTTCAGCCGCGCTGCAAGAACGGGTGCGCTTCGTCAACCTGTTAGCCAATGCACGTAGCGGTGCAACCTATCTGGATACCACTAAGCTCTTCAACGCCCAACAAGCTATCACCGCCGAAAGCATTGCCAGCGATTTACTCAACTGGACGATTGGCGGTTATTACGCTGAACTGGAATGGCAAACGGCGCTGGAAGTTCTGAACGCTGAAGGTGCTTTCAACCCGAATGCCAGCAATGCCGATGCGCGGATTCGCGAAACCGTGGGCACTGTTTTGAGTTACCCGGAATTCAACTACCAATAAGGCGGGGAAACACTATGCAACGTCGTGATTTTTTAAAGTACATGCTGTCATCCACCGTCGTGGCTAGCGCTTGGTTCGCTAACAACGCCCATGCCGCAGCAGCCCCGAAAAGCCTGATCGTGATTTTCCAACGCGGCGGTTGTGACGGCTTGAACGTCGCAGTACCTTACGGAGAAGCCGCGTATTATCGCCTGCGCCCTACCCTTGCGATTCCCCGCGCAGGGCAAAGCGGCGGCGCGTTGGATCTGAACGGCTTTTTGGGGCTACACCCCGCGATGAGTGCCTTACACAAGCTGTATCAGCAAGGCAATGTGGCGGTCTTTCCGGCAACACATTACCCCAATGCCAGCTTGTCGCATTTCGACAGTGAGCACTTTATCGAAAGCGGTGTTATCAGCAAAACCAGCAACGGCTGGCTAAACCGCCATTTAGAAACCACCAGCCATAGCAGCGGAATGCGCGGGGTAAGCTTCGGCACAGAGATTGCGCAAGCGTTACGTGGCAATGTGCCGGTGTCTTCCTTTAGTGACTTAGCAGCCTTCGACTTGGATATGGCCGCCAGTGCCGAAGCACGCATGACCGCACGTTTGCAAAAAATTTACGCGCAAAGTCCCCATCTGGGTGGCAATAACGGGGTACGCATCCAAAATGCGGGGCGTACCTTGTTTGCCGACCTTGGGCTGGTACAACAGCTTGATGTGAAAGGCTACCAAGCTGCAAATGGCGCAATTTATCCCAACAATAGCTACGGCACACAATTACGCCAAGCCGCACAATTAATCAAAGCGGGTGTAGGGTTGGAATTGGCAACCGTGAATATCGGCGGCTGGGACACCCACCAAACACAAGGCAATCAAGTGGGTTATCAAGCCGACATGCTAAAGATTTTTGCGGATGGCATCGCCGCACTGTATGCGGATTTAGGCACAGCGATGCAAGATGTCATGATCCTAACCATGACCGAATTCGGGCGCACTGCTGAAGAAAACGGCAGCCAAGGCACTGACCACGGCAACGCAGGGTGCTGGTTTGCGCTCGGTGGCGGGGTACGCGGCGGTATATACGGGCAATGGCCGGGGCTGGAAACAGCGCAACTCTACAAAGGGCGCTATTTGGCACATTCGGTCGATTTTCGCGATATTTTCGGGGAAATTGCCAGCAAGCATTTGCACAATAACAGGCTAACTAGTTTATTACCTGGGCATAGCCACACGCCTCTGAATTTTCTGGCTTAAACACCATCACCCGCCCAATGCCAGCAAACGCGCCTTGACCTCCGCCAGTTCGGTTTGCAAGGCGACCAATTCGGTCACATCCTTTTGCACCCCGATGTAATACATCACGGCCTCCTCCTCGTCGAAAAAGGGGCTGATGCTTAAATCATTCCAGAACAAGCTGCCGTCTTTGCGATAATTGCGCAAGACCACTCTGACAGGCTGCTCGGTTTCGATAGCAGCGCGAATTTTTTGCAATTCTGCCTGATCACGATCATCGCTTTGCAGGAAACGGCAGTCTTGGTACAAACACTCTTCCGCGCTGTAGCCTGTCATTTGTTCAAAAGCATGGTTAACATACAGCAAAATTGTATCATTGCCTTCGCGTTCCGCAATTGTAATACCGTGCTCAGCATAGTCGATCAGGGATTGCAGCAATTCCGGGCGAATGGCAGAATTTTTAGTGGGTTTCATAGCGCGTATCCAATCATGGGTTATGCAAAATGATAACATTAATCCATGACAAAACACCTATCCAGACCCATGCAGCAAGGGAAATGATCATGATGAATTTACTGGCAGCCATCGGCCTCATGCTAGTGCTAGGGGGAGTCACCGCACTGATTATCGGTGCGGTGCGCTACTTTTTTCCGTTTGTGGATGAGTACATTCCAGAGGAATTCAAAAAGCCGCTCACCATCCAGTTTGCCGCCTATTATCTGCTGGCAGGGCTGCTGCTATTGCTGATTCAGCCCACCTGAGGCTTTATGCTTAATGCACCACGGTATGCAACACAGTACGCCGCTCGAAATACACCGAGAACGTGCCATAATTCCACACGGTAATCCGAGGCCAGCGCTTCTTGATGGGGCCAGCAGATTGGCGAACCGACTGCGGTTCACCGTATTGTGCCTTCACGCTGCTCATACTCATGCCATTATGGGGGTAGCCTGCGAATGCGCTAGTGGCGAAAAAAGCAATAGCCAGTAACAAAGCACTAAACCATTTAGACAAACGCATGTCTGATCTCCCGATACTTTACTATTAAACGACACTCATCATCTGTACAATCGCCACCCATGTTTACACCACTCGAATTATTTATCGGACAGCGCTACACGCATTCACGGCGGCGTAACCGTTTCATCTCGTTCATCTCGTTCGCCTCGATGCTCGGCATCCTGCTGGGGGTCATGGTGCTGATCACGGTTTTGTCGATCATGAACGGGTTTGAAAAGGAACTCAGGGACAAGATACTGGGTGTGGTTTCCCATGTCACGGTTTCGGGGACAAATGGGCAACTCGCGGATTGGACGGCGAAAATCGACGGACTAAAGGCACAGCAACACGTCATCGGCGCGGCTCCTTATGTGCAAAAACAAGTCATGTTGACCAATGGCAATCTCATGCGCGGTATTGTGTTGCAAGGCATTGATCCCAAACTGCAAAGCCAGGTCAGCGATGTCAATTTCAAAATGCTGAATGGCAGTTTCAGTAGTCTTGTCCCGCGTGACTACGGCATTGTCTTAGGCGTGGAAGTCGCGGCTGCCCTCGGCGTCATCCCCGGTGATAAGGTCACGGTGATTGTGCCGCAAGTGCAAGTGACCCCGGCGGGGATTTTACCGCGCCTGAAACGCTTTACCGTCACCGGCGTCTACCAAATCGGACACCCCGAATACGACGGCATGACCGGCTTTATTGAACTGAGCGATGCCTCGCGGCTGTTCCGCTTGGGTGACAATATCGGTGGCATACGCTTGAAGCTGGATGATTTATTCGCCGCCCCCGCGATCGGGCATGAATTGCAAACCAAGCTGGGCGAGGAATTTGAGGTCGTGGATTGGAGTCAGGAACACGGTAGCTTTTTCCGTGCCGTGAAAACCGAACGCATTGTCATGAGCTTGATTCTGGGCTTGGTGGTGTTAGTGGCATTGTTCAATCTGGTCGCATCCTTGGTAATGACCGTGAACGACAAATCTGCGGATATTGCCATCTTGCGCACCTTTGGGATGGATGCGAACCGTATCCTGCGCATCTTTATGATTCAAGGCAGCATTATTGGTATTTTCGGCACCGTCGTTGGTGTGGCATTAGGCGTGTGGCTGTCGCTGAACATTGGTACGGTGATTCCCTTTTTGGAAACCACTTTCGGGTTCAAGATTTTCTCGGCTGACGTGTTTTACATCAGTGAAATCCCATCCGATATGCGCTGGAGCAATGTGATTTGGATTGGGGTTGCCTCGTTGATTGCCTCAGTATTGGCAACGATTTACCCGGCATGGCGGGCATCACAAATCCAGCCTGCGGAGTCACTGCGCTATGAATAAGATGTTTCAACCAATGGAGCTATTTGTCGGCTTGCGCTATACCCGTGCACGGCGTGAAAAACACTTCATTTCTTTTATTTCGTTAGCGTCAATGATCGGTATTGCGATTGGTGTGTTGGTGCTGATTACGGTGCTTTCGGTCATGAATGGTTTCGAGCAAACCATGCGCGAACGCATTATGGGCATGTTGGCACACGTCACGGTATCCGAACACGATTTAAGCGTATCTGACTGGCAAAACGTGCAACAAGACTTGCTGAATTTTCCGGGTGTGAAAGCCGTATCGCCATTTATCGAAAAGCCCGCCATGTTGAATCAGGGCGACGAAGCCCGCGCTGCGGTATTGCAGGGCATTGTGCCGGAACTGGAACAGCAAGTGAGCACCGTGTTTAAGCATGTCATCAAAGGCGATATGCAAACCCTGCAACCGGGCAGTTTTAATGTCGCTATCGGCGCAACGATGGCAAAAGAGCTAAAAGTTGACGTGGGCGATGCGCTTACCCTTGTCAGCCCTAGCGAAAGTGCTTTGGAAACCGGCGAAATGCCTGCTTTGCAACGTTTCACCATTGCTGCCATTTTTCGGGTAGATATGCAGCAATTCGACACCACCACGGCTTACGTGAACCTTGCAGATGCTGCCAAAACCTTTGAAATGGGCAATGACGTAACCGGCTTACGCATGACGCTGAGTGATTTGTATCTTGCCCCGACGATGGCGCAAACCATTTTGCAGCGCATGAGTCCCACATGGCAGGATATGTGGGCCAATGACTGGACGAATTTGAACAAAAACCAGTTTAAAGCTATCCAAGCGCAAAAGTCGGTGATGTTTATTATCCTGATGCTGATCATTGCGGTAGCGGCGTTTAATCTGGTTTCAACACTGGTGATGGTGGTGACGGATAAGGAAGGCGATATTGCCATCCTGCGTACCTTGGGGCTGTCATCCGGGCGGGTGATGAAGATTTTCATGGTGCAAGGCACGCTGATCGGCGTGTTTGGCACATTGATTGGGGTGATATTAGGCGTGTTGCTGGCAAACAATCTGGATGTGATTGTGCCGTTTCTGGAACGCTTGTTTGATACCCATTTCATCAATGCTGATGTGTATTTTATTAGCGAACTCGAATCACGGGTAAACCCCGGCGATGTCTTGGTGATTGCCCTGAGCGCCCTGTTTATGTCTATTCTCGCGACGCTTTACCCTGCATGGCGTGCGTCCAAAGTCCAGCCTGCGGAGGCATTGCGTTATGAGTAAAGTGATTATTTCCTGCCAACAATTGGGTAAACGTTTCAGCGAAGGGCGGCTGGATGTTGAGGTGTTGCGCGGGGTGGATTTGGACATTCATCAAGGGGAAAAAGTCGCAATTCTCGGCAGTTCCGGTAGCGGCAAAAGCACTTTGCTGCACTTAATGGGCGGTTTGGATTTGCCCTCCACCGGGTATGTGGAAGTTCTCGGCAAACGTATGGATCAATTATCCGATACCGAACGCGGCGTCTTGCGTAACGAGTCGATGGGCTTCATCTACCAATTTCACCACTTGTTACCCGAATTCACTGCGTTAGAAAACGTTGCCATGCCCTTATTGATTCGCGGCGTGAAAGTGGCAGAAGCCAGTGCGCAAGCCAGCGATATGTTGGCAAAAGTCGGGCTGAAAGAGCGTCTTGACCATAAACCTGCCCAACTTTCCGGTGGGGAACGCCAACGTGCCGCGATTGCCCGCGCTCTGGTGACACGCCCCAAAGCCGTGTTAGCCGATGAACCTACTGGCAATCTTGATCATCACACCGCTGACAATGTGTTTAATTTAATGCAAGGGCTGAATGAAGACTTAGGCACAGCGTTCGTGGTTGTTACCCACGACCTGCAATTGGCAGCAAAAATGGACACGGTTTACCGCTTGACGGATGGTGTGTTAGCCAACGCTTAATCTGCTGAATCCTGATCGTTTGCTGGCGGCGGGGATTTGCGTTGTTTGCGTTCACGCCGCTCCTTCAAATGTTTCAGCATATGCAAACGCCACAATAAATGTACGCCGTAATAGCCCACGAGGGATGACAATACTGCCGTGATAAAAATACCCAACAAAAATGGCTTCCAAATGAGAATCAAACCATTCATTAACCAATCAAGACTAGGCTCAAAATTAAAACCCGCAGGCGGATGCCCCACAATCGCAGCTCCCACTAAATAAGCACCATACAGCATGGGAGGCATGGTCACGGGATTGGTCACAAATACCAATACCACCGCTAATGGTAAATTTGCCCGAAAAAAGACAGCTAATAATGCTGCAATAATGGATTGGAACGGTATCGGAATCCACATACAAAACAGTCCAATCGCAAAAGCCGAGGCTACATTGCGGCGATTTAAATGCCACAAATACGGCAAATGCAGCGTATCCCCCAAAAACTGGAGATGTTTGTGCTCTTTCAGTTTGTCAGGGTTAGGGAATAGCTTACGCAACAATTTTCGCGGCATGAAGTTTTAACAGCAATAATAATTAAGGTTAGTCATTATCCATGGTTTGCGAAATATGCGCACCTTTTCAGTGAGTTTTTTTATCGGCACACTCGTGTTATGGGTACTGCCGCGCCTGCCGACGCTGGATGCGCTGTTTTGGGGAAGCATCATCGCTGTCGGTATCATCATTGGTGCGGCATGGCGTTACCAGCAGCGGCAAACAGCCAAATTGCTTGCAGGTGTGTTACTGGGCAGTGTTTACGCCTTATGGGTTGCCAGTGGTGTCAGGGCTGACTGGCTTCCTGAAGCATCGGAAGGTGAAGATATACTGCTCACCGGAACAATTGCCGATGTACCGGAATGGCGGGCAAATGGCAGCAGTTTTCTGTTTGACAGCGATACCGCCAGCTACCGGGGACGCTTGCGCCTCGCTTGGTACGCAGAGGATGCCCCTAAACTGCACGCGGGCGAGCGCTGGCAATTGCTGGTACGCGGCAAACGCCCCAATGGTTTCATGAACCCGAATGGCTTTGATTACGAACAATGGCTGTTTTCACAGCGCATCGGTGGCAGCGGCTACGTGCGTAAATCAGCGGATAACCAGCGTTTAGCCGCAGCACCTTGGTGGCAACCGAACCACTTACGCCAACAATTGCAGGAAAAAATTTCAGCAGCGCTACCCGATTCCGCCATGACCGGTTTGGTGCAGGGGTTGGCAATTGCCTATACCGCCACCATTCCGCAGCAACAATGGGAAGTCTTGCGCCAAACTGGCACGATTCATTTACTGGCGATTTCGGGGTTGCACATTACGATGGTCGCCAGTCTGGGTATCTTGCCGGTGTGGGGGCTTTGGCGCTTGTTTCCCAGCTTGTACCTGTGGTTGCCATTGCGGGTGGCTGCCGGGCTATCCGGTGGGGTGTTGGCAACGGCGTATTCCTTGCTGGCGGGGTTCAATATTCCGACACAGCGCACCCTGATTATGTTACTGGTGGTGATGGCTGGCTTGCTATGGCGACGGCAAGTGCCGTTCAGTGTCACCATGAGTATTGCGCTCTTGCTGGTGTTGCTGCTCGACCCCTTGGCGAGTCTGGCGGTGGGGTTTTGGTTATCGTTCTTGACGGTGGCTTTGCTGGCATTTTTGGGAATGCGCCAACGTAAGCTGGGGAAATCATCCCTGGTATGGATGCAGTTGGTATTATCACTGGGAACCATTCCACTGGCAGCAGGCTTTTTCGGCATGATTTCGTTAAGCTCGCCGGTGGCAAACTTATTGGCAATCCCGGTCATTACTTTTGTGGTTACGCCCTTGGTATTGCTGGGAATCGTGTTCGCAGGGTGGTGGGAAGCCGCAGCCACCGGGGTTTGGACAGTTGCCGCCACCTTGCTGGAATGGCTGATGTGGGTATTGGAATGGCTTGCCGCCCTGCCCTTGTCGTCAGTTTACATGCCATTGATTCCTTTGCCTTGGTTAGTGTTAGCCATCGCGGGATTTGTGTTGCTGTGGTTGCCGCGTGGCATACCGGGGCGTTGGTTGGGCATATTACTAATGCTCCCCCTGATGTTGTATCAGCCCCCCAAGGTCGTACCAGGTGCATTTCGCCTCAGTGTGCTGGATGTAGGTCAGGGGTTGGCAACGGTGGTGCAAACTGCCAACCATACCTTGGTATTCGATACCGGCCCCAAAGTGTCAGACAGTTTTGATACCGGCGAATTGGTAGTGTTACCCTGGCTACGCGGGCAAGCCATTAACCAAGTCGACACCCTGATCGTATCTCATGCTGATAACGATCATAGTGGCGGAGCCACCGCATTACTGAACGCCCTACCCGTCACGAATTTGCTGGTCAGTAGCACCGACATACTCGCGAATCATCACCCCAATTTATGCTTGGCGGGACACTCATGGCAGTGGGATGGCGTAACATTCACGGTTTTGCACCCCGGTGTGGCTTTCCCAGACACCAAAGAGAACAACCGCTCGTGTGTATTAAAAATAGAAAACCCGTATCATAGCGCATTATTGACCGCCGATATTGAGCGCCCCGCCGAAAAATGGTTACTCAAACAAGCCGCTGACATAGCAGCGGATGTGCTACTGTTACCGCATCACGGCAGCAAAACCTCATCCAGCCCAGCGTTTATACAAGCGGTTGCGCCTAAGCTTGGCATTGTCACCAGCGGCTACCGTAACCGTTTCAACCACCCGCACCCCAGCGTCACCCAACGTTATCAGGCGCGTGACATAAAATTACTGAACACCGCCGAAACCGGTGAATTGCGGCTCGATTTTCCTGCCACTCCCTCAAACCTGCACTGGCGCGAATGGCGCACCGCAAAAATGCACCTTTGGCAACGTTAACTCGCACAGTAACGTGGCAAAACATTATTACTTATGCCAGAATCTAGGCAATCTCACCATTGTTCATCGCGCAGACAGGTTGGCGGCTCCCTGTTATTGCGTGCCAGTAGTGCTCAGGAATTATTATGAAATTGGAAGAAAAGGATCTCGACATCTTTAAAAAGCTGGATTCAAACGTTTATCTGACCCTAAATGATAAGCAGGAATTGAAAACCAGTGTGGATGAATTAGCCCTGCGCTTACAGGAACGTGAGCAGCGCTTGCGCGAAATATCGGGATTATTGCTGGAAAAAGACGGGCATATCCGGGTACGTGACGCCCGCATTGACGAACGTGATAAGCGCATGGAAACCCTTGCACGCTTGCTGGGTGAAAAAGAAAAGCTGCTTACCCAACAAAACCAATTACTCGAAGAAAAAGAAAAAGCCCTGCGCAGCCGTGATGAAGGCGTGGTCAACCGCGACCGTGCCGTACAACAGCGCGATACCATGCTGAGTGACCGTGAGGCTCGCTTAAGTACGCTGGAACAAAACCTCGCGCATTACGAAAAACTGTTGCAGGAAAAAGAACTGCAAATCCAGATGCGTGACCGCAGTCTGGAGGACAAAGATCGCTCACTCTCGCGCATTGACCAAGCCATTCAAAGCAAAGACAAACTGCTGCAAAGCCGCGATGACAGCATCGGCAAAAAAGATCAGCAATTACTGGATCGCGAAGCCTTATTACAAGAGCGCACTCGTCAAACCCTAGAGCAGGAAAAAATGCTCAAGGAACGCGACAAGCACCTCAGCGAACGCGATAACCATATTTCAGAACGGGATCGCCAACTCGCCGCCCGCGATTCCCACATCGACCTTGCTAACCAGCATTTGCAAGCGCGTGACCGCACCATTGCTGACCGTGATCAACAAATTCAAAACCGCGAGATGTTGCTTAAAGAAAAAGCAACAATGCTACAAGAACGTGATCAACGCATTGGCATTCAACAACAGCAGGTCGAAAAGCGCGACACCACCCTCAGTCAACGCGACCGCGAACTCAGCGAACGCGACCGCACCGTTGCCGAACGTGATAATGAATTGCGCCTGCGGGAAGAAGCCATTCGCAACCGTGATCAGCAAGGGCTGGATTTCCTGCAAACCATCCGCGAACTCGAAGACCATTTGCAGGAACGTGACGGTCAACTAACCGAACGCGACCGCCAACTGATGATGCGTGACGAGCGCATCAATAAAGCAGATGAAGATTTGCGCGACCGTGACACGCGTCTGTCCAGCCGTGACCGCACGGTCGAAGAACGCGACGTACAAATTACCGAACGCGACCGCCGCGTCAAAGAACGTGATATTTCCCTGCGCGAGCGCGATACTCGTATCAGTGGGCAAGACTTGCAATTGCGCGAACGCGACAAGCAATTGCAATTACGCGATTCGCAAGTCCAAAGCCGCGACGTCACCATCGGCGAACGCGACCACAGCATCAAGGAACGCGATTCCCACATTACCCAGGTCAACGGGCAAATGCAGGAACGCGATGAAACCATTCATGCGCGTGATTCACTGCTGACCGAGCGCAACGCGGCGATTCAGCAACGTGACGACACGGTGCGGGAACGCGATTTCCAACTCACCGAACGTGAGCAAACCATCCAGCAACGCGACACCTCACTGCAAGAGCGCGACCGCCACATTCAAAATTTGGGTGAATTTCTTACTGAACGTGACAGCAGCCTGCAAGTTCGCGATACCGAAATTGCCACGCGGGATGAGCAAGTTCGTAACCTGCAACTGGAAGTGCACCTGCGCGACCAAAGCATTGCCGAACGTGATGTGCAATTGCAACTCCGCGACCAAACCGTGCAAGACCGGGATGAATTCCTCTCCGAACGCGAAGAAATCCTTTCCGAACGTGACGCTACCGTTGCGGAACGTGACGCACAAATCGAACAACGTGACCTGCAACTGCAACACAAAGAAGAAGCCTTACAAGCCCGTGACCAGCAAGTACACCTGCGCGATACCGAGATTGCCAAACGCGATACCAGCCTGCACGAACGCGAAGTCACCGTCTCACAACGCGACGCACAACTGCAAGCACGGGATGAGCAACTCAATAAACGTGATACCAGCCTGCATGACCGTGACCAAACCATTGTGGCGAAAGAAGCGCATATCCGCCGCCGCGATGAGCGCTTGCAAGAACTCACCTTGCGCATCCAGCATCTGGAAAACACCCTGAAAGAAAACCAGCAACAGTTACAACAGCGTGATGAATCCCTGCACCAACGCGATTTAATTATTGCGCAACGTGACCGCCAGATCGACAAACTGGATAAAAGCGTGGTCAAGTATGCAGCTAGTTCACAAAGCCTATTTATTAAAGGTGCAGCAACCGGCTTAATCGCTGCCTTGGTATTTGTGTTAGGGCTACGCTTAATGGCAATTGTCTAAGCAGCACAGCGGCATTGCAGCCAACCACCCCACGGCATAGAATACCCTGTTTTTCGCCCCAGGATGCCCACACGATGACGACTGCCTCTAACCTGCCTGTCACCCGCGCTTTGCTGAGCGTTTCCGACAAATCCGGCGTGCTGGAATTTGCCCGGTTCCTGCACAGCCAAGGCGTACATTTACTTTCCACAGGTGGCACTGCCAAACTGCTGGCGGATAATGGCGTCCCCGTCACCGAAGTTTCCGACCACACCGGCTTCCCGGAAATGATGGACGGGCGTGTGAAAACCCTGCACCCGAAAATTCACGGCGGCATTTTGGCACGACGCGGGCAAGATGATGCAGTCATGGCAGAACACGGCATTGGGCGTATCGACCTGATCGTGGTTAACCTTTACCCGTTTGAATCGACTGTTTCCAAACCCGGTTGCACCTTTGAAGACGCCGTTGAAAACATCGACATCGGCGGCCCTACGATGGTACGCGCCAGTGCCAAAAACCACGCGCACGTAACGATCGTCACCGAACCCGGCGATTACGCCCGCATTCAGGCAGAAATGGAAGCTAGCGCAGGCTGCATCACCCCGGCTACCCGTTTTGATTTGGCGATTAAAGCGTTTGAACACACCGCACGTTACGACGGCATGATTGCCAACTATTTCGGCGCACGGGTCGGCGCAGCCAGCCATACAGCACCCGCGACGTTCCCGCGCACTTTCAGCCTGCAAGTCGAGAAGAAGCAAGATTGCCGCTACGGTGAAAACAGTCACCAAGCGGGCGCGTTTTACGCCGAATACGACGCCCCGCAAGGCAGCATTGCCACTGCCATCCAGATTCAAGGCAAGGAATTGTCTTACAACAATATCGCCGACACCGATGCCGCGCTCGAATGCGTCAAGCAATTCGACGGCGCACCGGCTTGCGTTATCGTCAAGCACGCTAACCCGTGCGGCGTTGCCATCGGCGCGAATTTGCTGGAAGCCTACAACCGCGCTTACAGCACTGACCCTGAATCCGCATTCGGCGGCATTATTGCATTCAACCAACCGTTAGACGGCGAAACTGCAAAAGTGATCGTGGATCGTCAGTTTGTGGAAGTTATTATCGCACCGGGGGTTTCGCCTGAAGCCGTTGCCGTCGTCGCTGCCAAGAAAAACGTGCGCTTGTTGACCGTGGATCAATGGGGTTCAGAAGTGGCTAACCGCCTCGACTTCAAACGGGTTAACGGTGGCTTGCTGGTGCAAACGGCTGACATCGCGTTACTGGATGAGCTGAAAGTCGTGTCGACGCGCCAACCAACGGATGCCGAGTTGCTCGACCTGCAATTTGCCTGGAAGGTTGCCAAATTCGTTAAATCCAACGCGATTGTCTACGCCAGCGGCAATATGACCATTGGTGTGGGCGCGGGTCAAATGAGCCGTATCAATTCAGCACGCATCGCCGCCATCAAAGCCGAACACGCAGGTTTAGTTGTACCGGGTTCCGTGATGGCATCGGATGCGTTTTTCCCCTTCCGCGATGGTATCGACAGTGCAGCGGCAGCAGGGATCAAAGCAGTGATTCAGCCAGGTGGCTCAATGCGTGATGAAGAAGTGATTGCCGCAGCGAATGAGCATGGCATGGCAATGGTGTTCACCGGGATGCGTCACTTTAGGCACTAATCGCTCTGATAGTCACCACAAAAGGGCGCATATTGCGCCCTTTTTCAAAACGGTACGTGGAACAGTTGGCGAATGCCTTGTTTCATACGACTGCTGGCGCTTTCTGATTGTGATTGCGAGGCAGCAAAGACTTCACGCGGCGTGTAACCGAAGGTTTCATTAAACATGCCGAAGTCGATGCGGAAACTTTCACCTTCTACGTAATATGAAAGCAATTCAACTAACGGCATTTCACGGTCATGATGCGGCTTAACGGTTTTGATAAAACCTTGACGGCTTAGCTCGGTTGTCGCATTCACAATGCGTTTGCGATTATTTTCATCAACAACATGCCATGCGATTAAACCACTTTCCGGGGTCGCCTGATCATGGTCAATAGCTTTTAGGGTAAATGTCTTAATCATTGTCGTTTCCTGTGCCCATCAGTAGTAACAAGTTATCATAAAATCTATGAATGATACAGATAAGCTAATGAACTAAAGATGAACAGAGAACAAGTATTAAGCAATCAAACCTAGCTTGCAGCTAACGGGATCCAAGTACCATTGACTAAGCCCTCCATTGGCTGGAAATTAATTTTATAACGCATTTTAGGCGATTCTGCTATCCAATAACCGGGGTACACAAACCGTAAACCGCATTGACGTGCTTGCTCAATTTGCCACAGTACCGCGAACGTGCCTAAGCCGCGCGACTCACTGGCAGACGGATCAAAAAACGTGTAAACGGATGACAAGCCATCTTTTAACTCATCCACAGCCGCCACTGCTAACAGATGATCCTGATCCCAAAACTCGACTAACAGCGTTTTACACCAATGATTCAGCAAAAACCCGGCAAACGTATCCATATCATCCGTATCCATACCCCCGCCGGTATGACGTTGCTTAATATAATGCCGGTACAAAGTGGCGTATTCACGCTTGAAACCACGGCGATTCACCACCACCCGCAAGTCCTGATTACGTTTCCAATTGCGCCGTTGGGAACGGTTAGGTTGGAAAGTACTGACCGGAATGCGGCTGGAAATACAAGCGCTGCAATGACGGCAATGCGGGCGGTAAACATCACCACCACTGCGCCGAAAACCACTATCCAACAAGCGCCCATACAACTCAGCCGTCATCTTGTAGCCGGGGTCAACCAACAGATTCATCGCCTGACGTTCAGGTAAATAGGGGCAAGGATGCACGGCAGTAATATACAGGTTAAGACTGGCTTCTGCGGACATCCGGTTCATCGTTTAGCAACTCCCGCTGGAACAGGCCGCCTTACGCAATCCATCAACATTTTCAAGCTGGATGCTGCCGCGTTGTTCGTTAAGAAAACCCTGACGTTTCCAATCGGACAAGAAACGGCTCACAGTTTCGATAGTCAACCCCAATAATTCCCCGATTTCAGCGCGTGACAGCGATAAAGCCACCCAACCACCATTGCTGTTTTCACACCAACGAATCAGGAAAGACGCCAAGCGTTCGGCGGCTTTTTTCGCACCGAGTTCCAGCATCATGTCTTCGGCTTCACGCAAATGCTGGATCCAACGCTTCATCATGGTGTTTTCAATTTCAGGGTTTTGTTTTTTTAATTCAGACAGTTCCGCCAATGGCAAACGGCAAACTTCAATATCATTCAGAGGAATCGCGGTATGATTGTAAGCTTCCCCAGCAAAGCCGTCGAAACCAAATAAATCACCGGTGCGCAACACCCGCACAATCTGGGTACGCCCATTAGGCAGGGTTTTAATCAGCTTCACCAAGCCTTTGCGCAAGGTAAAGGCATTCAAGGAATTATCGCCCTGATGATAAACTGTTTCATCGGCAGCATAGGCGATAACAGACGGTTGGAACGCCTGTATTTCGATGAGCCTATCCCGTGGCAATTGCGCAAAAATACTAAGATGTCGAATCTGGCAGGATTGGCAGTGTCCCCTACCCTTGATGTTTGACATACCCTCTCCTTCGTTTTACCGCCAGTATAACGGTATATTACCCTTATACTCTAAGTGTATGGAGAGGGTATGGCAAGAAGCCTGCGTTACGGCGCGAGATTTTTCACAACAACAAAAGCACCGCGCAAATCGCCTTCTTTATAACCGGTAGCTTTGTCTTGCGGGTACAGCTCCGTTAACTTCGCAGTAACGGCGGGGCTGAGTTCTGTGCCGTGGCAGCTCAAACACACCGCAGCGGTTGGAATCGCTTTCATAAAGCGGAATTCGTTATCCACAACTTCTGCATAAGCAATGGTTGCCGCGTCTTCACCTGCCGCTTTTTTCGCTTCAAAATCATTCAGCACAGCGGTTTGCCATTCATTTGCCTGACCCATTACCGGGTTACGGTTTTTCAAGCTTACCCGACTGACTTCCATGCCCTTTTCGGCTGAAACGGCTTTGGCAATTTCAGGCGCTTTGGTGTGGCAGACGCCCATCGCCTCCACTGGACCACCGGCTTGCATAGCAGCTTCGAGTTCGCCTTTCAGTGTGCCACCTAATGCTTGTACAGCACCTTTTGCTGATTCTACCAAGGCAGCTTTATCAACGGCTGGCGCAGCAGATGCCGGAGTCGCTTGCTGCGCGGCGGTTCCGGTTTGAGCCGGTGCAGCAGCAGGCGCTTCAGCAGCTTTCTCTGTTTTCTCGCCACAAGCTGTCAGCAAGGCAGCTAGACTTATCATCACAATATACTTATTCATCTCAATCCCTACATTGGAAAACAATAACCTAAAAACACAGGCAACACAAAACAACAGTAGCGCTATACGTCAACAGGCAGAATTACAGCGCATTGTCGAGCAAT
>JBEUIR010000015.1:7533-18070 GCA_040415395.1 Candidatus Thiothrix namsaraevi | reverse complement strand
CCAGACAGCGCCGCAGCACCTGTTGCTGCTGTACCCGCCGCGATTTGTGCTGAGCTTATATCAGCACCACAGAAGCCTTTCACTTTGCAGGTATACCACCACCAGCTACCCACTCCCCAGATACCGGCTAACAGTAGCACAATTAATGATTTTGCTTTCATGCAGGTGAAACTCCTTTTCTGGAACATTTTTGAATGACGTCACGGGACACACTTTTTATAGTATGCAACACAGTGAATTACAACAGGGTTATTGTCTGCATGAAAATAGCATGAACGGTGGAAATTTGCTGACTTTAGCATTGCTCCCACGGTAAACCGTGAAAACGCCAGCCACCTAGCGTACCCCGGTGATGGTTGGCATCACGTTCACCCTCAAAGCCTTCGTCAATGTGCATGATGTGCTGGAAACCCGCTTCCAGCAAGGCACTGGCGGCTTCGCGTGAACGTTTGCCACTGCGGCAAATTAAAACTACCTGCGCTTCTTTAGGAGGTGTTTCTTTAAAGCGGGTTGTGAGTACTTGTTCGATTTCGTTAGCAAAATTAGGATTAACATCCCAATCGGGTTCGTCGATCCACGCAATATGCACGGATCCAACCGGATGACCTACAAATAGGTATTCCATTGCGGAACGGATGTCGATCAAAATGCTGTGGGGTGTGGTTTGCAATAAGTCGTAGGCAGCGATAGGGGAAAGGTCGTGTAATTCAGGCATGGGTTATCCTCTGGCGGTGTTATCATGATGTTGACGTATCTTTTCAATGATAGCGCACATACCCGTGTCTCTGGGCTGACGATTGCCAATTAGCCAATCAAGAATTTCCTGATCCTTGGATTTTAATAAACGCTCGAAGGCAAATTGCTCGCCCATGTCGAGAGTGTGGAAACAATTCTGTAAGAAATTCCCTAAAGGCTGATCTAACGCTTGCAAAGTACGGCGGCAAGCCCAGCGCAGGCGTACCAGCCGTTCAGCTTGTTGCTGTTCAGTCATGGACGACTCGCAGCTTGGCAATCAGCTCGGCGTATTCGTCGGGGAAGGGTATGGCGTCTAGCAACATGTCCCAGATGATTGGGTCTTGCATTGTCAGTAATTCGTCTAAGCGTTGCAATTCAGTGGGGCTGGCGCTGGTATAATGGCGTTCTAAATAGTGCTGGAAAATCACATCCAGCTCTTTCAAGCCGCGCCGACAGCGCATTTTTACGCGGGAAAGTTCACTCATGGTGGTGTGTGTCCTCTTGCTCCCTTCACCCCTTGCGGGGGAAGGGTCGGGGATGGGGGGCGGCTTACCGCCGTTCGATCATCTTTTTCTTCAGTTCTGCAATGGATTTCGCCGGGTTCAAACCCTTAGGGCAAGTGTTGGTACAGTTCATGATGGTGTGGCAACGGTACAAACGGAATGGGTCTTCCAGATTGTCCAGACGTTCGCCCGTGGCTTCATCGCGGCTATCCACCACCCAACGGTTCGCTTGCAAGAGAATCGCAGGCCCTAAATAACGGTCACTATTCCACCAGTAGCTAGGGCAAGACGTTGAGCAACACGCGCACAGGATGCATTCGTAGTGGTTGTCCAGCTTCTTACGGTCTTCCGGGGATTGCAGGCGTTCGCGATCCGGTGGTGCTGGGGTCTGGGTCTGCATCCAGGGTTTGATCGACGCATATTGCGCGTAAAAGTGGGTCAAATCCGGCACCAAATCTTTCACCACTTCCAAGTGTGGCAAGGGGCTGATTTGCACATCGCCATCGCAAGCTTCAATCGCCTTGATGCACGCCAGCGTATTGGTGCCGTCGATATTCATCGAACACGACCCGCAAATTCCTTCACGGCAGGAACGGCGGAAGGTCAAGGTCGGGTCAATTTCGTTCTTGATCTTCAGCAAGGCATCCAACACCATCGGCCCGCATTGGTCGAGGTCGATTTCGTAAGTATCCCAGCGCGGGTTTTCACCGCTGTCCGGGTCGTAACGGTAAATGCGGAAGTTTTTTACACGGGTTGCACCAGCAGGAGCAGCCCAGGTTTTGCCACGCTTAACAACCGAGTTGGCAGGTAAAGTAAATTCAGCCATGACGATGCTCCCTCTTAGTAAACCCGTTTCTTCGGTGCGATGTATTCAATTTCATCCGTCAACGTGTAAGTGTGAACGGGGCGGTAGTCGATTTTGACTTTGCCGGACTCTTCCACCCAAGCGATTGAGTGCTTCATCCATTCATCATCGTTACGATCCGGGAAGTCTTCACGGGCATGTGCACCACGGCTTTCTTCACGGTTTAAGGCGCATTGAATCGAGGTTTGGGCGCAATCCAGCAGGTTCGCTAACTCAAAGGTTTCCATCAAGTCAGAGTTCCACACCAAGCTGCGGTCGGTTACTGCGACATCATTGAAGCTGGCATAAATCTCATTCATTTTGTCGACACCTTCCTGCAAGGTTTCCGCAGTACGGAAGACCGCTGCATGTTTTTGCATGGTGTGCTGCATGGCTTCACGGATTTGCGCGGTGCTGGTCTTGCCATTGCCCTGATGGATGCGCTTGAAACGTGCCAGCACTTTTTTCACACTTGCCGCAGGCAGTTCGGGTTGAGTCGCGCCGGGGGTAACGGTTTCGGCACAACGGTTAGCGGCTGCCCGTCCGAACACCACGATGTCCAGCAAGGAGTTAGAACCGAGGCGGTTCGCACCGTGCACCGATACGCACGCGCATTCGCCAATCGCCATCAAACCGGGAACCACGCTATCGGGATCAGCGTCTTTCAGCGTGACCACTTCGCCCTGGTAGTTGGTGGGGATGCCGCCCATGTTGTAATGCACGGTTGGCAGCACTGGAATTGGCTGTTTGGTGACATCCACACCCGCAAAGATACGGGCGCTTTCCGCGATCCCCGGTAAACGCTCTTGAATCACTTCAGGACCTAAATGTTCCAGATGCAGGTAAATGTGGTCTTTTTTCGGACCAACACCACGACCCTCGTTGATTTCAACGGTCATGGAACGGCTTACCACGTCACGTGACGCCAAGTCTTTGGCATTCGGGGCGTAACGTTCCATAAAACGTTCACCGTTGGCATTCGTCAGGTAGCCGCCTTCGCCGCGCACCCCTTCGGTGATCAAACAGCCTGCCCCATAAATACCGGTTGGGTGGAATTGGGTGAATTCCATGTCTTGCAATGGCAAGCCAGCCCGCGCCACCATGCCATTACCGTCACCGGTACAGGTATGTGCAGAGGTTGCCGAGAAGTAAGCCCGCCCGTAACCGCCCGTTGCCAGCACCACGGTTTGCGCACGGAAAATACGCAAAATGCCGTTAGCTAAATCCCACGCCAGCACCCCACGGCACACACCTTCCTCATCCATGATCAGATCGGTAGCGAAATGCTCAATGAAAAACACCGCATCGTGACGCAAGGATTGCTGATACAGCGTGTGCAAAATCGCGTGACCGGTGCGGTCAGCCGCTGCACAGGTGCGGTGCGCAATGCCTTTGCCGAATTCAGTGGTCATCCCGCCGAACGGACGCTGATAAATGCGACCTTCTTCCGTGCGTGAAAATGGCACACCTTGGTGTTCCAGTTCAATGACCGCTGGAATCGCTTCACGGCACATGTATTCAATCGCGTCTTGGTCGCCCAGCCAGTCCGACCCTTTTACGGTGTCGTACATGTGCCATTGCCATTTATCCGGCCCCATATTGCCAAGCGCGGCGGACATCCCACCTTGTGCTGCCACGGTATGGCTACGGGTTGGGAAAACTTTGGTAATACATGCTGTGGACAAGCCTTTCACCGCCATCCCGAAAGTAGCCCGCAAACCCGCGCCACCCGCGCCCACGACCACGACATCGTAGGTATGATGTTCAATTTTGTATTCAGTCATTGTGTAGCCAACCTCTGTGTCATTAGCCCGCGAATGCGATCCGTAAAATACTCAAAATACTGCTCGTTCCCAGTAACACCAGTACCAGTTTCATCCCAATCAGGGCAGCAATTTTATAGCCTTCATGATGGATGTAATCTTCGATAATCACGGTCAACCCTTGCACGGCATGAAGGAAGGCGGTGAAGACGAATAGTGTCAGCATGGTCGTGGTAAACGGCTGTGCAAACCATGCCGCTACCGTGGCATAGTCCTCCCCGCTATGCGCAGCCACAGCAAATACCAACCACAATGTCAGGGGAATCAGCGCAACCGCTGTCAGGCGCTGCATCCACCAGTGCTTTACCCCATCGCTGGTCGTTCCCAGACCGCTGGCACGTTTGAAAGGTGTCAATAAACTCATGTGTAGCAATTCCTCAACAGGGTTCAGGCAACAAGCCAAAGCAGGACAGTGAGCGCCAATGACGTACCCACCGCAATTTTGCCGCTCAAGTAAACGCTAGGCAGATCAAAACCATGCCCGCTATCCCATACCAAATGGCGGATACCATTGGTTAGGTGATAAAACAGCGCCCAAGACCAACCAAACAACACCAGTTTGCCCAACCATGAGCCAAGAATCGCGTTGGCATTCGCAAAAGATTCCGCACCCCCGGCAATGGCAGCCAGCCAATACGTCACCAGCAATGTGCCGATAGCCAACACCACTCCCGTGCCTCGGTGCATGATGGACAGCACCGACGTGAGTTGCGGCTTATACACCTGCAAGTGGGGTGAAAGCGGTCGTTTGTTCGCGGTCTTCATAGAGTATCCCCGTTGATAAAAAGCTAGAAAGCGTGTACGCGGTTAGGTGTCTGAGAGCGGCATCTGTTCCAGCAGCTTGCAGGCATAATCCCGCGAAGCCCGGATATGATGGCGCATCAGCGTTTCCGCCATTTCTCCGTCGCGCCGCTCAATGGCTGACACGATCAGGTTGTGTTCCTGAAAAGCCTGTTCGCTGCGACTAAACCCGGACTTGAGGCGGAAACGGTAGAAGCGTACCAAGTCATACAAGTCCTGACATAACATACGTATCAGGCGTTTATTCTTGCTGCCTTGAATGATCGAAAAGTGAAAATCCAAGTCAACGTCGTGTTGTGAATAGCGTTGGTGCTGCGCAATTTCGGCTTGGTGACGTTCCAGAATCTTGCGCAAATGTACCAACTCCTCTGCCGTCATGTGTTCGGCGGCGAGTCGTGCTGCCATACCTTCGGTGGCTTCGCGTATTTGGTAAATTTCCAACAGTTGTTCTGTGGAAAATCCGATGATGCGTGCACCAATATTGGGCTTACGTGTCACCAAGTTGCAGTTTTCCAGTTTGCCAATCGCTTCACGCAACGAACCTCTGCTCACGCCATAGGCTGCTGCCAGCTCTGGTTCACTAATTTTTTTTCCAGCGGGTATTTCACCCTCCAAAATGGCACGGCGCAAATCAAGAAATAACTTGTCTGCAATCGTTACCGGATCCTGCAATTTGCAGGCAGTCAGAAAAGCCATGGTGCTACCTCATTTTGTCGACATCTTGTCTGTTGTGTTGACAATAATACCGCGAAACAGCGTTTTTTCAAGAAAAACATCCTGACATTGTTGACACTTTGCGGCTATAATGTCGACACTATAACCAAGAAATGACAGTGTTTACCCTGAATATAGGGGTAGCAACGCACCTTAAGACACCAAGATGTCGACAATGCACTAGTTTGCTGCGCTGCGTCAAGTCGGAAATGTTTGATATTCATGGCGCGGAACACCCTTCCGCGTGTTTGGAACGTTATTTGCAGTAGTGTGCTCAATGTCTTAGGAGTTACTGTGTCATGAAAGAAGGAAACGTTATGCCGCTGTTGAAGCATTACCATGATGCCATTAGGGAGGGTGTGATCCAGCAGGATCCTGCACAACTGGAAGGTCTCAAGGTCTTGCAGGAAGTCTGGAATGGCTTGCTTAAACCACGAGAAAATGCGCCTGTGGCACGTTCACGGGGCTTGTTGGCGGTGTTTTCCAAGCGGCATAACGTTATTGCGATTGAGCCAGTGCGCGGCGCTTACCTGTGGGGCGGCGTCGGGCGCGGCAAGACTTGGCTGATGGATATGTTCTATTCGCGTCTGCCGCTGACGGAAAAGCGGCGGATGCACTACCATCATTTTATGTTCTTCATTCACGAGGAACTGAAAAAACTCGCGCACCATCGTAACCCGTTGGAAGCGATGGCGGCGCAATTGGCACAAGAAGTGCGCTTGTTGTGCATCGACGAATTCCATGTCATGGACATTGTGGATGCAATGTTGCTGCACGGTTTGTTGGATGCGATGTGCAAACACGGCATTACTTTGGTGACGACTTCTAACCGTCCGCCGGATGATTTGTATTTGAACGGTTTGCAGCGCGAACGGTTCTTGCCTGCGATTGCATTACTGAAAAAACACACGCATGTGGTGGAACTCGATAACCAGATTGACTACCGCATGTTAAAGCGCGTCAACCAAGACAGCTTCTTGGAAGACAACGACGCGGTGTTGGTTGAACACGAGCTGGAAAAGTGTTTCGCGGAACTTGCCAGCGGTGCGATTGAGGTCGGGCAGGATATTGAGGTGCAAGGGCGTTGTTTGCCGACGCATCGCTTGTCTGAAAACATTGTGTGGTTTGATTTTAAGACCTTGTGTGAAACCGCACGCTCTACCCGCGATTACATCGAGTTAGCAGAACGCTTTGATTACATTGTGTTATCGGGTTTGCATGTGTTGACTGAGGAACATGAATCGGCGGCCCGGCGTTTCCTTAATCTGATCGACGAGTTGTATGACCGGCAGGTGCAGTTCATTTTTTCTACGACAATTGCGCTGGACAATCTGTATCAGGGTGAGAAATTGCGCTTTGAGTTTCAGCGGGCGTTGAGCCGTTTGAATGAGATGCAAGCTGATGACTACCAATCGGTACGTTTTGCTGAATAAAAAATAGCCATTTTGGTTTGTCACGGGTAAAATACCTCAAAACGCGAGGTGTTTATTAATGAAGACTGCAACGAAAGCGACAGCAGTAAAGGGCTTACTGATGTTGGGGATGCTGTTGAATCTCACTGCTTGTGGCACAGTATCTGCGCCATTATCTTATGAATCTATCCGTTTGATTGATAAGCCGTTTGCGTTGCGTGCCAACGATATGCAGTTGCAGCAACGCCAGTGTACAAATAGCTATTTGCTGATGCAGGATTGTGACATGGTGAAACGGCGTGATGCCCGCATCAGTGAGAACGTGCGCGAAAATGTGTTCGATAACTTGTCTGATAAAGTGTTTGCGAAGAGCCGTGCCAACGCGAAAGCACGCTGGCGGTTGAGACGGGATCGGGTGGAATGGCAATACCGCTTTTAAGTCGGTTGGGTGAGTTGGATCAGCATAATATTAACCCCGCTAGTGTGACGTAATCACCACTTGGTGATTCTGTTAGGGTAAACTCATGGTGTTTGCCGGATTTTTCGGTTTGTTACTGTGGTGCTGAATGGATGTTTCAACGATTAATTTACCGTTAGCGGTATTGCTGCCTTTTGTGGGGGCGGCAGTGGTGGCGTGGGCTGCGCATTTTCATCGAGTGGCGGCGGCATGGTTGGCGGGTGTCACGACATTACTGGCGTTGGGGTTGCTGTACCCTGCATTGATTGCGGTGTTTGCGGGCGATACGGTCATCCAATCTTGGGCGTGGATGCCTGCTATCGGCTTGGATTTCGCTTTCAGGTTGGATGGTCTAGGCGCATTGTTTGCCTTGCTGATTCTTGCCATTGGTCTGCTGATCATTCTCTATGCCCGTTATTATTTGTCAGCGAAAGATTCAATGGGGCGGTTTTTTGCCTACCTGCTGATGTTCATGGGGTCAATGCTGGGTGTGGTGTTGTCGGAAAACCTGCTGCAATTGGTGGTGTTCTGGGAGCTGACCTCATTAAGTTCCTTCCTGCTGATTAGTTATTGGCAACACCGTGAGGATGCGCGGCAAGGGGCACGCATGGCGCTGGCAATCACTGGCGGTGGTGGACTGGCATTGCTGGCGGGCATTTTGTTGCTGGGGCAGATGGTAGGCAGTTACAACTTGTCGGACGTATTGCTGGCGGGTGATCAAATCCGTGCCCACGCGCTGTATTTGCCGACCTTGGTGTTGATTGCGATTGGGGTGTTTACCAAATCGGCGCAATTCCCGTTTCATTTCTGGCTGCCGAATGCGATGTCAGCACCGACTCCTGTTTCCGCGTATTTGCACTCCGCCACCATGGTGAAAGCGGGGATTTTCCTATTGGCGCGGTTTTTCCCCGTGTTGTCGGGTACGCCGGAGTGGTCTTGGCTAATTGGTACGGTAGGGATGATTACCTTGCTGGTGGGGGCATTCGTGGCCTTGTTTCAGCACGATTTGAAAGGCTTGCTGGCGTATTCGACCATTAGCCATTTGGGGCTGATTACCTTGTTGTTCGGGTTGGGAACGGAACTGGCAGCGGTGGCGGCATTGTTCCACATTATTAACCACGCCACGTTCAAGGCTTCGCTGTTTATGGTGGCGGGCATTATTGACCATGAAACCGGCACACGCGATATGCGGCGATTGAATGGCTTGCTGAAATACATGCCGCACACAGCGGTGTTGGCAATGATTGCGGCGGCAGCAATGGCGGGTGTGCCATTGCTGAACGGTTTTTTGAGTAAGGAAATGTTTTTTACTCAGGCGGTGACGGTCTCCAATGTGTCGGCATGGGCATTTGTCATTCCCGTGCTGGCAACGCTGGCTGGGGTGTTTTCGGTGGCGTATTCGTTACGCTTTATCCATGATGTGTTTTTCAACGGTGAGTCGGTGAATTTGCCGAAAACACCGCATGAACCACCGCCGTTTATGCGGATTCCGGTGGATGTGCTGGTGGTGTTGTGCATCGCGGTGGGGATGTTGCCGATGTTTACGGTTGCGCCGTTGCTGGCTGTGGCGGTGCAGGGGACGCTGCAAGGCACGCCACCGGTCTACAGTCTGGCGATTTGGCACGGGTTTAACGAACCGCTGTTGATGAGTTTTATTGCACTGGTGGGCGGGATCGCGGTGTATGCAGTGCGTCAGCCATTGTTTGCTTGGTATGACGTGCATGTCAAAGGGAAACAGTTGCGGCAGGTGTATGATTGGAAAGTGGATAGGCTGTTGCAGGTGGCGCGGGGTGTGACCCGTGGCGTTGACCGGGGTTCGTTGCAAGATATGCTGTTTTGGGTATTGGGTTTCACCTTGCTCATGGGCGTGGCGGGATTCTTGTCCAGCACCGCCCCTTTGTTGGGCGAGCGGGCATTGTTGCCACTGGATGCGGTAAGCCTTGCGGTGGGGGCAACCTTGATCATCGCCAGCCTATTGAGTGCCATTTGGCATCGGGAACGTCTGATTGCACTGGTGGTATTGGGTGCGGTGGGCTTGGTGGTGTCGCTGGCATTTGTGAAATTTTCCGCGCCGGATTTGGCTCTCACGCAATTGTCGGTGGAAATCGTCACGATTGTGTTGCTGATGCTGGCCTTGTATTTCTTGCCGCAATACACTCCGCGTGTCAGTACGCAGTGGCGCAAATGGCGTGATGCGGCGTTGGCAGGTTTGTTGGGCTTGGGGTCGGCAGTGCTGGCGTTGGCGGTGATGACCCGTGAAACAGCGAACTTGGCGGATTATTTCGTGACGCAAAGTGTGCCGGGCGGTGGCGGTACGAATGTGGTGAATGTGATTCTGGTGGATTTCCGGGGTTTTGATACCTTGGGGGAAATCGCGGTACTGGCGTTGGCAGGCTTGGGTATTTTTGCCTTGTTGCAGCAAATTAAACTGTATGCACCTGCGGAAGATAGCAGTGGACGCGCTTGGGCGTTGGAGGCGCATCCGCTCATTTTGCAAACCTTTAGCCGGGTGTTGTTCCCGCTGATGTTGATGGTGGCGGTGTTTGTGTTCCTGCGCGGGCATAACTTGCCGGGCGGCGGGTTTATTGCCGGGTTGATTGCGGCGTTGGCGATTGTGTTGCAGAACTTGGCGAATGGGATTGGCTGGACGGCGCAACGGCTGCGTACTGACATGCATTCTTGGCTGGCGGCGGGTTTGCTGTTGGCAGCAGGCACGGGGATGGTGGCGATGGCGTTGGGGTATCCGTTTTTGACCTCGGCACATACGCATGTGCATTGGCCGGTGGTCGGTGGCTTTGAGCTGGCGAGTGCCATGTTCTTTGACGCGGGTGTTTTCTTGGTGGTCGTGGGAGCAACGGTAATGATTCTGGTGGAATTGGGCAAACTGAATCACGTGGATGCGCCCGCCCCTGTGCTGCAAGGAGAGGTGTAATGGAGTTATTGATTGCCTTGAGTATCGGGGTGCTGGTGGCTTGCGGGGTGTATTTGGTGTTGCGTGCCAGTACCTTTCCGGTGGTGATGGGGTTGACCTTGTTGTCGTATGCGACCAATTTGTTTTTGTTTGCGATGGGGCGGCTGGCGATTGGTGTGCCTGCGATTGTGCGCCCGGATGCCGCAGGGTATACCGACCCGTTGCCGCAAGCATTGGTGTTGACCGCGATTGTGATTGCCTTTGGGATGACGGCGTTTACCATTGTGCTGGCGTTGAAACTCCGTAGTGAAACCGGCAGTGATCATGTGGATGGGAA
>JBEUIR010000015.1:0-7433 GCA_040415395.1 Candidatus Thiothrix namsaraevi | reverse complement strand
TGATGATGCACTTGCCGATTCTTCCGATTCTGTTGCCGTTGTTGGCGGGAATCCTCTTGTTGTTATTGCGTCCGCTGGGTTTGCAAGTACAGCGCATGGTGGGTTTTGCCGCTACGTTTGCCTTGCTGATGTTGGCGGTGTGGCTGTTTGATGGTGCATTGGCGGGGCAGCGGCAGGTGTATGCGCTGGGCGACTGGCCTGCGCCATTCGGCATTACCTTGGTGTTTGACCAGCTTGCGGCGTTGATGTTGTTGTTAACGGCAATACTGGCAGTCGGGGCGTTGTGGTATGCGATTGTCACCGAGATTGATGCGCAAGGTAGCCATTTCCATGTGCTATTCCAGATGCAATTGTTTGGCTTGAACGGGGCGTTCCTGACCGGGGATGCGTTTAACCTGTTCGTGTTCTTTGAGGTGTTGTTGCTGGCTTCTTACAGTTTGCTGCTGCATGGCGGCGGTAAGGAGCGCACGGTAGCGGGGCTGCATTATGTGGTGGTGAATCTGGTCGGTTCGACGGTGTTCCTGTTTGCGTTGGGGGCGTTGTACGGCGCGTTGGGGACGCTGAATATCGCGGATATGGCGGCAAAAGTGGCGGCATTACCGGCGGAACGTGAAGGGCTGGTGATGGCGGCGGGTTTGTTGCTGTTGCTGGTATTCGGGCTGAAAGCGGCGATGTTCCCGTTGTATTTGTGGTTGCCTGCGGCGTATGCCAATACCTCCGCACCCGTGGCGGCACTGTTTGCGATTATGACCAAGGTGGGGGTGT
This sequence comes from Candidatus Thiothrix namsaraevi, assembly GCA_040415395.1. GTDB lineage: Bacteria > Pseudomonadota > Gammaproteobacteria > Thiotrichales > Thiotrichaceae > Thiothrix > Thiothrix namsaraevi. Next base: position 6,668 of record JBEUIR010000015.1, on the reverse strand, counting down.
ACGCGATTATTCGGGTACATGGCACGGTGTTTGGGGAAGATGCGGGCAGTCTGGCGTATTTCTACGCGCCTTGGTTGCTGGGGCTGGGGCTGATGACCTTGTTACTGGCAGCGTTGGGGGTGATGGCAGCATTTCGCTTGCGTGTTCAGGTGGCGTATTTGGTGTTGGCTTCGGTGGCAATGTTGCTGATTGCGGTCGGGCTGCATTCTGAAACGGGGCTGGCGGCGGCGTTGTATTATTTGGTGCATTCGACCTTGCTGGCGGGCGGGTTGTTTTTGCTGGCGGATGTGATGGTGCGCGGGCGCGGGACGTATGCCGACCGTTTTGACCCCGGTATGCGTTTGCCACACCATGCCTTATTGGGTGGTTTGTTTATGTTTGCGGCGGTAGCAGCCTTGGGTTTGCCACCGTTGTCGGGGTTTTTTGGCAAGTTGTGGATTTTGCAGGCGGCATTGGAACATCCTTGGCGTTGGGCAGTGTTGGCAACGGTATTAATTAGCAGTGCTGTATTGCTGATTGCCTTGGCGCGTAGTGGTTCGGTATTGTTTTACAAGGTGAAAGACCGTCCTGATGCGGCTGATCCGGTATTGCCAGCGCAAATTCCGGCATTTGCACCCAGTTTGGTGGCGGTGTTGTGGTTGTTGGCTGCCGTGCCGTTGTTGGTGGTGTTGGCGCATCCGGTGGCTGAAATAGTGCAGCAAATCGCCGCACAAACCTTGGATACGGCGGGGTATCGAGCGGCGGTGTTTGACCCTGCGGTGGGAGGTAAATGAGTATGTTGAAACGATGGTTGCCGCATCCGCTGTTGAGCGTGTTCCTGTTGCTGATTTGGTTATTGTTGAACAATACCCTGGCAATGGGGCATGTGGTGCTGGGCGCGGGTTTGGCGGTGCTGATTCCGTTTTTGACGGTGGGATTTTGGCCGGAACGGGTGTGTGTACGCCGCCCGTGGATATTGCTGAAATTTGTGGCGGTGGTGCTGTGGGATATTGTGGTGGCGAACCTGAATGTGGCGGTGTTGATTCTGGGTTCTACTCGCAAGCTCCAGCCTGCATTTATACTGCTGGATTTGGATATTCGTTCGCCGTTAGGGGTGAGTTTGCTGGCGAATACGATTTCGCTGACACCGGGGACGGTTTCGTGTGAGGTGTCGGCTGACCGGCGGCAATTGCTGGTTCATGCGCTGCATGTGACGGATGTGGAGGCGAGCATTCGGGAAATGAAGCAGCGTTACGAGCAACCATTGATAGAGGTGTTACGCGAATGTTGAGTATGGTGTTGCCTTGGGCATTCGGCATGGTGTCGTTGGCGTTGTTATTGAGTTTGTACCGCTTGCTGGTGGGGCCGGATGTGCCTGACCGGATTCTGGCGTTGGATACCTTGTACCTGAATACAATTGCCCTGCTGGTATTGTTCGGGTTGCTGCAAGGCAGTGCGCTGTATTTCGAGGCGGCGTTGCTGATTGCGATCATGGGTTTTGTGGGAACGCTTGCGCTGAGCAAGTATTTGCTGCGCGGCGATATTATGGAGTAGGGCGATGTTGGATGTAATCTTGGCAGTATTGGTATTGGTGGGGGCGTTTTTTACGCTGGTGGGTTCATGGGGGTTGGTGAAAATGCCGGACTTTTTCATGCGCCTGCACGGGCCGACCAAGGCGACGACCATTGGCGTGGGGTCTGTGTTGGTGGCTTCGGCGTTGTACTTTTCGTTCAATACTGATGGGGTAAGTTTGCGTGAGGTACTGGTGACGTTGTTTTTGTTCATGACCGCGCCGGTGAGTGCGCACATGATGGCGAAGGCGGCGTTGCATTTGCGGGTGAAGCAGGTGGAGCAGACTCGGCGTTAATAAAACCTCTCTGAATATTTACCCGAATGATGCTAGATTGAAACCATACCCTTACAGTTTTTCCTTCACCTCTTCTGCTGCCGCTATTCAGACATCGGTAGCATTAGCGGCTGTGTTTATGCGCTTGGAAAATTGGAGGCTAGTGCGTGAGCAAGCCATTCGGGAAAATATGTTTCAGACACGCACTGTCAGCTATGCAGAGCGGCTGTTTCGGGAAATCGCCAGCCGTTTGCAGACACTGAATCACGCTGAAATTAACTTGTTAGTAAACGGCAATCCGACTGAACAACAGCAATTGGTATGGTTGGCGATTTGTCAGCGTTACGCCCCTATCCGTGATTTCGCTCAGGAAGTGCTGGTGGAGCATTATCACCAGTCCCGTTCCCTGCTTGCCGAGGAAGAATTTGATGCTTTCTATCACCGCAAAGCCGAATGGCAGGTTGAATTGGAGCGTTTAGCCCCAGCGACGTTGGCAAAAGCCCGCAGGGTCGTGTTCCGAATGTTAAAAGAGTGCGGTTTGTTGAATACCGATAACCTCATTTTGCCGCAAGCCTTGAGCACCGGACTCATTGTCGCGATGGGGGATAATGCCAAACGGTACAGGGCTATCTTTCCAGGAGCGACGTATCCACATGATTGAGCGAAAACTTCAGGGGTGTATATCCCGCCACAATCGGGATGACGCTTACGCCCACCTGACGGATGTGCTGACCAGCGAAGCATTTTTGATGAATCAAGGCTTGAACAACGACATTCCTTTTCATATCTGCCCGTTTCAGCCGGAAATACGCAATGACGTGGTGCAACTGATCCGCCAACTGATCAATTACCTGCACGCTGCCGGTAAGCGGGTGCTGGAAATCAACCTGTACGATGTGGTGGTGGAGATTTTACAGGCGGAAGGGGATTGGGAGTGGTTGCAGGAAAGCGAGTTTGAACTGAGCCGGGCAGACCTCAAGGAAGATTTGCAGGCTATTCTGGATGTCGAAACGGTGATAACCCCTGCTATCGCCAAACAGATGGCAGCGGCAAACTTCGATGTGTTGTTCATTACCGGCGTGGGCGAAGTATTCCCGTATATCCGCTCGCACAATATCCTGAATAATTTGCAGCGCTACGCCAAAGAAAAGCCCACCCTGATGTTTTTCCCCGGTATTTATCAGCACTCGCTGGAAAAAGGCGCGTCACTGAATTTGTTTGGGCGTATCACCGACGACAAATATTACCGTGCTTTCAATATTCTCGACCGCGCTATCTGACAAGGATGCTTCATGCAACTGCAACAACTGTTTGAACGGGATGTAGCCCGCCCGATAGAGGGTGTCATCAAGGCGGACGATGATGCCAGCCTGCTGCTGGAACTGGATGAATACGTCATTACCGATGAAGTCGGCAAGCGGCTGGATGCGTTTCTGGATGCTTACCTGAATTATGCTGGAGCCAACGGGGTGTGGATTTCCGGGTTTTTCGGTTCGGGTAAATCGCACCTGTTAAAAATACTGGCGTTGTTACTGGAGAACCGGGCGGTCGATGGCTGGAGTGCGCTGGACATTTTTCTGGATAAGCACAAATGTCGCGCCGACGGTATCTTTTCCGGCAATTTGAAGCGGGCAGTGGCGATTCCTTCCGCCAGCATCCTGTTCAATATCGACCAAAAAGCCGATGTCATCAGCAAAACCGAACTGAATGCGCTAATCGCTGTTTTTGTGAAAGTATTTGATGAACATTGCGGTTATTTCGGCAAACAGCCTTACCTTGCCCAGTTTGAGCGCGAACTGGATATGGATAAGCTGTTTGAACCTTTCAAGGCGGCTTTTCAGGACAAGTCCGGGGAGAACTGGGAATGGGGACGGGTACGTGCTAATCGGGTGTCACGGCAAATAGATGCGGCTTACCAACAAGTCACAGGGCAGGCGACGACCAACATACTCGACAAGTACCGCAGCGACTACCGCCTTTCCATCGAGGATTTTGCAGAACAGGTAAAACAGTATATCGCCAGCAAGGAACGCGGTTTCCGGCTGAATTTCTTTGTTGATGAAGTCGGGCAATACGTCGCTGATAACACCAAGCTGATGACCAACCTGCAAACTGTGGCAGAAAGCCTTGCCACCAAATGCAATGGTCAGGCATGGGTGATCGTGACGGCGCAGGAAGACATGCAAAACGTGATTGGTGACACCAGCAAACAACAGGGCAATGACTTCAGCAAGATTCAGGCGCGTTTCAAAAACCGCATGAAACTGACCAGTCAGAATGTGGCGGAAGTCATCCAGCGGCGTTTGTTGCAGAAAAAAACCGGCGTTGTCCCGCAACTGGAAGCGCTGTATCAGCAACACGCCAATAACTTCAAAACCCTGTTTGATTTTGCTGATGGGACACAAAGCCGCCCCAACTTCCGCGATCAGGAACATTTTGTCGATAGCTACCCGTTTGTGCCCTACCAGTTCGCCCTGTTTCAGGATGCGATCCAGAACCTTTCCCTGCACAGTGCGTTTGAAGGCAGGCACAGTTCCGTGGGTGAACGTTCCATGCTGGGTGTGTTCCAGCAGGTTGCCATTTCGATCAAGGCGCATGAACTGGGGGAGTTGGCGACCTTTGACCTGATGTTTGAAGGTATCCGTACTGCCCTGAAAACCGCCATCCAGCAATCCATTCTCAAAGCCGAGCGGCATTTGGATAAGCCGTTTGCCATCCGTTTGTTGAAAGCCCTGTTTCTGGTCAAATACGTCAAGGACTTCAAGCCGACGGTGCGCAACCTGTGCGTGTTGATGCATGACCATTTTGAGCGTGATGTGCCTAGCCTCAAAACACAGGTGGAAGAAGCCCTCAACCTGCTGGAAAAGGAAACCTATATCCAGCGTAATGGCGAGTTATACGCCTACCTCACCGATGAAGAGCAGGACATTGAGCAGGAAATCAAAAACACCGCGATTGACCAAGCGGTGGTGGCTGCCGAACTGGAAAAACTGGTGTATGACGGCGTATTAAAGCAGCGCAAAATCCGTTCCGATGAAGACCTACGCGATTATGCCTTTACCCGGCGGCTGGATGACAACGCCGCAGGGCGTGAATATGAACTCGCCATCAATGTCATTACTTCGTTTCACGAATACGCAGGGGCAGAAGAAAAACACCGGGTTGACAGCCTGTACAAGGATGAACTGGTGATCCTGTTGCCTGCCAGCGAACGGCTGGTGCGTGATTTGCTGATGTACAAGCAAACCGAAAAATACGTTGCCCATGAAACCCGCGCTACCCAGCAAGACAGCATCAAGCGCATTCTGGATGAAAAAAACCGCCAGAACGGGGAACGCCTCAACCAGCTTAAGGTGCTGGTGAACACGCTGATGGGCAGCGCCAAGTTTTTCGTGGCAGGGCATGACATCGAGTTAAGTGGCGAAGACGGTCAGAACAAAACCATCCGCGCTTTTCAGGCGTTGATCAAACGCACTTACCCCAATCTCAGGATGTTGCGTGGGGTACAGTACAGCGAGAACAACCTTGCCGATATTCTCCGCCAAGGCAGCGGGCAGGGTTTGTTGGGTGATGAAGCCGCGTTGCCGGAAGCCCAACAGGAAGTACTGTCGTTTATTCAGGGCAACCACCGGGGCGGGGTGCGCACCACGGCCAAGTCCCTGCTGGACAGATTCGAGCGCAAGCCCTACGGCTGGTCGTTTGCGGCGGTGCTGTGTACGTTGGCCTACTTGTGCGCCCGTGGCAAGGTGGAAGTACGCGAATCGACCAACCTGCTGGATGAAGCGGAACTGGCGCGGGCGTTACGCAATACCGCCACCCACGACAAACTGATCCTCGACCCGCAGGTGGAATTCAGCCAGTCGCAATTACGCGCCGTGAAGGAATTCTACAACGACTTTTTCGAGCGCATGACCTCGGCGGCAGAAGCCAAAGCACTGGCACAGGATGTGCAACGCGCTTTCGGGGAATTGCTGGAAACGTTGCGGGAATTGCAGGCGCAGAGCAACCGTTTCCCGTTCCTACGGATGCTGGAGCCAGTGATCAAGGAACTCAAGGCACTGCAAGATAAGCCCTATACGTGGTTCATTGGTGAGCTGGTGAATCAGGAATCCGTCTGGTTTGAACGCAAGGAAAAGCTCATTGACCCGCTGACGGGTTTCATGAAGGGGGCGCACAAGGCGAGTTATCTGGAAGCACGGCAATTTCTGGATGAGCAAAAAGCCAACCTGTCTTATGCCGGAAGTAACTTGCCGGAATTGCTGGATTCAGCCCTGCTTGACCCGGAAGTGTACAAGAGCAACAAGGTTCAAGGTATCAAGGCGCAACTGGCTGCGTTGCAACAACAATTGGCACAGGCGCGGCAGCACGAGGAACAACAGGCGTTGGCGGGTATTGAAGCTTTGCAGCAAAAACTGGTCGGATTTGAACAATTCAATGCGCTGGATAGCGGGCGGCGGCAGGAGCTGTTACAGCCTTTCGAGACAGTCCGCCAGCACATCGGGCAGCAAGTGTTGATTGCGGTGATCCGCGATATTCAACGCCGTTTTGAGGATGACACCTACGCGGGGCTGATCCAGAAGCTGATGCTTTGGTCGCGTCCCAAGCCAGTGCCGACAGCTAAACCTAGCGAAAAGCCGGTCGTGAGCGAAACCGAACCCACGATTGAGTCCGTTGCTATGCGTAGTATCCGTGTGCCTTACCCGCAGCCTTGGTTGTCGACAGAGGCTGAGGTGGAGGATTATCTTGAACATTATCGGCAAGAGTTGCTGAAGTTGATCATGGCGGGGAAGCGGGTACAGTTGTAACTGAATCTGCACCACTCCGAACTTCCCCCCCATCCCCA
>JBEUIR010000014.1:0-18176 GCA_040415395.1 Candidatus Thiothrix namsaraevi | reverse complement strand
TGTGCCGCAATTGACGACCTTGGATAGCGTGAAATGGGTACGGGGGGAGCTGGACAGTGCGTTGAGCCGTTTCCCGAATACGGGCAAGACGGATTTGAGTGGAGCGGGAACGTATGTGCTGGAAATTCGCAATACTGGCAATGTGACCAATACGCAGATAAAGGTGCGCGATGTTTTGCCTGCGGTGGGGGATAGCGCGTTGGTAACAGGCGGGGTGCGTGGATCGCTGTGGAGTGTGGTGCTGGCGGGTGAGATTGGTTTGCAACGGGTTGCCAGTGATGGTGCGGTGACGGCATTGACGGCGGCTGAAGTGCCTGCTGGGGTGCAATACGCGGCAAATAATGCGGAATTTCAGTTTACGGCTGTGCCAAGTGGTGGTTTGCAGCCGGGGGACAAGTTGCGCGTCACCGTGCCGGTGCGGCAACTGGCGGGTGAGGCAACGCCTGCGAGTGGCAGCATTGCATGGAATAGCTTTGCTTATACAGCGAGTTATTACGATACCGTTACCAAAACCACTGAAACTTTGTTAACGACTGAGCCACCCAAAGTGGGCTTGGTGATGGTGGATACCGCAGCGGTGGCAGGCTTGAGCGGCACGGTGTGGTTTGATGACAACGGCGATAAGCAAAAAACAGTGGATGAAGCGGCAATCGAAGGCGTGACCGTGCGGGTGTATGACGGCGCAACGTTGGTGGCGGAAACGGTGACGGATGCTGCTGGGTATTACGCTATTTGGGGTTTGTCGCCTGATACGGTTTACCGCATTGCACTGGATAAGCCGGATGATTATTTGGCGGGTAATCCGCTGGCAGGAATACCGCTGCAAGGTATTGCGGAAGCGGGTTCGGGGGCGGCGGGGAGCCTGACGGCGGGTTATGATCTGGGTGTTACGCTGCCTGCATCCTTGGGCGATAGGGTGTGGTTGGATGCCAACGGTGATGGGGTGCAGGATGCCGCTGAAGCGGGAGTCGCGGGGGTAACGGTGGCGTTGCATTCTGCTGATGGGGCGTTGGTGGCGAGTACTCAGACGAATGCGGCGGGGCTGTATGGGTTTGAGTCCGTGTTGCCCGGTGATTATTACTTGGTGTTTAGTGGGTTCCCTGCGGGGTATGTGCCAACGGCTAGTGGCATGAGTGGCAATCCGCAAACCGATAGTGATGCGGATGCGGCGGGCAAAACGCCGGTATTTGCGTTGGTGGCGGGCGCACACGCGCATTCGTGGGATTTGGGTTTAACGTTGCCACGGCAAACCGATTTGAGTTTGAGTAAAAGCGTGAATAAACCGCAGGTGAAACGCGGCGAAGTGCTGGTGTATACGCTGGTGGTCAGCAATACGGGGGCGCATGACGCAAATGGGGTGCAGGTGCGGGATTTATTGCCTGCTGGTTTGGCGTTTCAGGGGGCGAGTCCGTTGGGGGAATACGATCCGCTGACGGGGGTGTGGCAGGTGGGCTGGTTGGCTGCTGCGGGGCATCGGCAGTTACGGATTACGGCGCAGGTGCGATAAGACTATACTGCGGCGATGCAACATTCATTTCTTGATCGGTTTTCTCCTTATCTGCTGCTGGTACTGACGATTTCGTTCTGGGCGGGTAATTTTAATTTGGCGCGGGCTATCCATGCCGATGTGCCGCCGTTGGGCTTGTCGTTTTGGCGTTGGGCGGTGGCGGCGTTGATTTTGTTGCCGTTTGCGTGGGGTTCGATGCGGGCGGCGTTGCCATTGGCGCGGGAGCATTGGCGGTTGGTGCTGGCGTTAGCGGTGTTGGGGATCGCGGGGTTCAATAGTTTGGTGTATGTCGGTTTGCAAACCACGACGGCAACGAATGGGGTGTTGCTGCAATCGGTGACGCCGATCACGATGATTTTGCTGGCGGGGTTGGTGCTGCATGAAAAGAGTACGTTGGCGCAATGGCTGGGGATTGGCGTTTCGTTGGTGGGCGTGTTGGTGATTATTACCAAGGCGGATTGGCAGGTGTTGCAGCAGTTGGCGTTCAATCGCGGCGATATGTGGATTGTGTTGGCAACGCTGGATTGGTCGTTGTATACGGTGTTATTGCGTAAGTTGCCGCAAGGATTACGGGGAACGCCGATTTTGGGGTTTTCGATTACCTTGGGGGCGTTGGCGATTTTGCCGTTGTATCTGTATGAAAGTTTCACGTTTCAAACCATGCCGTTCACCCCGCTGAGTGTGGCGAGTGTTGCGTATGTGGCGGTGTTTCCGTCATTGCTGTCGTATATGTTTTGGAATCATGCCACGCAAAAACTGGGCGTAAGTCGCACCGGGCAGTTCAGCCATTTGATGCCGGTGTTTGGGATTTTGTTGGCGACGTTGTTGCTGGGGGAACGCTTGCAGTTGTTTCATGCGCTGGGAATGGCACTGGTTGCCGTTGGAATTTTGCTGGCAAACAAGCAACAGCGTGGGTAGAGAAATTGCTACAGGTATCCTTCACTGTCTTTGTGTAAACTGCTCTAATGTGATTTTGGGAGGATGTAACATTGAGTGCTGATGGTTATTTAATTGAGATGGTGCGTGAAAAAGCACGTCAGAAAAAAATTGCTTCCTGCTCTGATGTCCAACGGCGGGTGCAAGCCTATCGTGAGATGATGCAAGATTTATCAGCAGTTTCCAGCGGCGAGCGTAAATTTAGCCGAGATGAAATGAATGAGCGTCGTTAGTTTTTCCTTGATACCAAATTAGAAGAAACCCCACCTAACCTCCCCTTATCAGGGGAGGGACAAGAAACGGCGGTATTTCTTCGCTCCTCCCCTGATAAGGGGAGGTTGGGAGGGGTTTCTCCTCTACCCAGCAGTTGCTGGAACAGGCATTGACTATTATTAATCCTTTTTTGCAAGGAAGCTAAGCGTGGATAAGCAACGCATTGTGAAGATTTTTGCGGTATTGGGTGAGCCAACCGATAACCGCCCCTGGCGCGATTATTCTGGCTACGGGTTGACGGCGGCGGATGCGCCGACGCTGGTGGAGTTGGTGGCAGATAACAGTTTTGTGGAAAGCGATGGCGCGGATTATTGGGTGCCGTTGCATTCCTGGCGAGCGTTGTTGCATTTGATGCCTGCGGGCTTGCATGAGCTGATCGGCATTTTCGACGTGGTGGCGGAAGACGATTGGGCTGTGGATGAAATTCCGACGGTCGTGGCGGCTGCTTGTGATGCGGCACTGGATCCGCTGCTGGATTATGTGTTGGATAAGCGTAACGATGAATTCGCGATTCCGTTGGCGTTGCAGTGTTTGGTGGAAACCGGCAAGCGCCACAGCAAGTTGCGTAAGCCGGTGATCGAACGCTTGGTGTATGCCTTGAAGCATTCGGCAGCGCGGGATTATGGTTTGCGCGGGCTGATCGTGGCGGAATTGGTGGCGTTGCGGGCGGTGGAGGCGATGCCTGCGATTCGGGTGGCGTTTGCGGAAGATCAGGTGGATTGGACGGTCAGCGGTGATTTGGAAGACGTGGAGATGGGGATGGGCTTGCGCACCAAGCGCGATACGCCGCGCCCTAGTTATAAGGTAGAAGATGAAGGCGCGGATGATGAGGACGAGGATGATGCGCCGTTGGTCGAACAGGTGATTCGTGCCGAGCCGAAGATTGGGCGCAATGACCCTTGTCCGTGCGGTAGCGGGAAGAAATACAAAAAATGTTGTTTGCACTAAACCCTTGAAGGAAAACACCATGAAATTATCCACGGAAGAAGCCGATCTGTTTTTCAAGCTGATGTGGGCGTTGCAGTTCTACGTCAAACAGGAACTGAGGATATGCCCGGAAATCAGTGATGTGGCGCGTTATAAGGATGATTGCAATCTTGAGGATAAATCGGTTATCAGGCAGGCGGTTTACGATAATTCCCATTTGATCGACAAGTTTGTGGCGGAAAATCCCAGCGGCTTTACTACAGAAGAGTTGGCTATTGTTAGTCAGTGGAAGAGCTTTGTGCAGGGTGATTTTTACATTGAACGGTTTCTGAAGAAGCACACCATTTTTGTTTCTTATCAGACCGAGGCAGTGTATGGCGTACAAGGGCTGTATGATGCATTGGATGTGTTCTACTATCCCGCACAGTTGCCTGCATTGGTTAAAGCGGTACTGCTGCCATTCAAAGGTAAGATCGTCTATGACGGGCTGCTTCATGGCTACAATATGTCTTTTGGTCGGGGTATTAGCGGTAACATAAAGGATGCTTACCTCAAGGCTAAACAGAATAACCGCATTATCGAAAGTTTTGACGCGCCATCAGTCACTTCGTCGGGGAGTCCAGCCAAGAAGTCAGCCATCAAGGATTGGCAGCCGGAAATTCGCTCGCTTCAGGCACAAGCCAAGCAGTTGAAGGCAGGAGATGCCTACCCTGCGCTGTATTCTCCGGTCTTTAGTTTGGTCAAAATGAGTTTGGATTTGGCGGAACAGGCTACCGCCGACAATGTTGATAAAGATGCTTTGTATAAAATGCTGCGCAAGATGGGGCTGACCGTCAATAGGGCGTATAAGTTGCTGGGGCGGGAAGAGAGTTAATGCCGCTGCTTGATTGGCTGAATAAACCCGCATCCCTCCAGACGGCGCGGCATGTGCCGTACCGTTTGTTGGAATGCGTCCCTGCGTTGGGTTATGGCGCAACGCCGAACTCCACGATGGGCGTACTGTGGTGGTGGACTACAAAGGCGAACACCTGCAAACCGCTGACGATGCCCGTGAAAAAGCGGCGGTTGGTCAACAGTGGGCGCACCAAAGCGGCGGATTATTTCTGCTGGCCTTGGCAAAAGACGCGCAAGGCAAAAACATTTACCAACAACTCAACCAGCTTTTTCATTAGGAACACACATGGCCTACAGCGGTAACACCGGACTCACCCGAATCATTAAAGCAGCCCAATATTCATGGCAAGGTTTCCGTGCTGCCTATAAACACGAGGAAGCATTCCGCCAAGAAGTGTGGGTTATGGCGTTGGCTTTCCCCTTGGCGTTATGGCTAGGCGACAATGGCGTAGAAAAGGCGTTAATGATAGGCAGTATTTTGCTTTTGCTGATTGTGGAGTTGTTGAATTCTGCGGTGGAGGCGGTGGTCGATCGTACCGGCATGGAGCGCCATAAACTTTCCGGGCGGGCGAAAGACATGGGTTCTGCTGCGGTAACAGTCGCCATTCTCAACGTCATTATCATTTGGGGCTTCATGCTTTCTTGATCTAAGTCAATTTGAGTGCATTAGTTGCACCATGCCCTGCTTGAGTGCGTGTTTTCACACAGTATTAACGTTTTCTTAAGTGGTTTTTTACTGTATGCTTGCCATCCATTACAGTGTTTTTATTTTTCAATCTTGTTAATCCAGAGGGCAAACGATGGCTCATAGTGCTGCACTCTCTTCAGAGCAATACAACTATGATATCGTGAAGAAATTCGCGATAGCTTCGATCATCTGGGGTATCCTCGGCATGACTGCCGGTGTGTATATCGCGTCAGAATTGGCTTGGCCGTTTCTGAACTTCGATATTGCCCAGATCACTTTCGGGCGTTTACGTCCGCTACACACCAGCGGTGTTATCTTCGGTTTCGGTGGTAATGCGCTGTTCGCAACTTCTTACTACATCGTGCAGCGCACTTGCCAAGCGCGTCTGACCGGTGGCACATTCTGGCCTAACTTCACCTTCTGGGGTTGGAACTTATCTGTGCTTGTGGCGGGTTTGCTCTATCTGCAAGGCTATACACAAGGTCGTGAATACGCTGAACCGGTTTGGTTTGTTGATATTGCGATTACGGTAGTTTGGGTTGTTTATTTCCTGATTTTTACTACCACGTTGATGCGTCGTAACCAACCACATATTTATGTAGCTAACTGGTTTTTCATGTCGTTCATTTTGGCGACTGCGCTGTTACATATTTTCAATAACTTGGCAGTACCTGTCAGCCTTACTTCTGCCACGTCTTACAGTTTGTTCTCTGGTGCACAAGATGCGATGACACAATGGTGGTACGGTCACAATGCGGTAGGTTTCTTCCTGACAGCGGCATTCTTGGGGATGATGTATTATTTCGTGCCTAAGCAGGCAGGTCGTCCGATTTACTCTTACCGTTTGTCTATCATCCATTTCTGGGCGTTGAGCTTCATGTATATGTGGGTAGGTACTCACCATCTGCATTGGACGGCTATCCCTGACTGGACTTCCACACTGGCAGCGACCTTCTCCATTATGCTGTTGATGCCATCTTGGGGTGGTATGATCAACGGTATTATGACGCTTTCTGGCGCATGGGATAAATTGCGTACTGACCCGATCATGATGTTTATGATCACTGCGCTGTCGTTCTACGGTATGTCGACCTTTGAAGGCCCGATGATGTCGTTGAAGAGCGTTAACGCGCTGTCTCACTACACTGACTGGACCGTTGGTCACGTTCACTCCGGCGCGTTGGGCTGGGTTGCTATGATCACTTTCGCTTCCTTCTACCACATGATTCCGCGTCTGTGGAATACCACGCTGTACAGCACACAATTGGTTTACACCCATTTCTTCTTGGCAACCATTGGTACTATCCTGTACATCACTGCATTGTGGGTATCGGGTATCGGTCAAGGTTTGATGTTGCGTGCGTTTGATGAATACGGCAACTTGGCGTATACCTTCGTAGAGACGGTTGCGTTTATGCATGGCCCATTGGTGGCGCGTGCGGTTGGCGGCTTGTTCTTCTTGTCGGGTATGTTGTTGATGGCTTACAACATCTACATGACCATTTCGCGTGCAAAACAGGAAGAAGGTGTTCCTGCTACTGCTGCTGCTAAAGCGTAATCAGGGAGAGTTGAGATATGTTTAAACACGAAAGTATCGAAACCAATTCGGGGCTGTTGATTGTCCTGACCCTGGTTGCTATTAGTATCGGTGGTCTGGTGGAAATCGTTCCATTGCACTATATCAATGAGACGGTGGAAGATGTAAAAGATCCTGCGACGGGCTTTGAGGTTGTGCGTCCTTATACGCCGCTGGAGCAACGTGGTCGTGATCTTTACATCCGTGAAGGTTGCTACACCTGCCACTCCCAGATGATTCGCCCGTTCCGTGATGAAGACCTGCGCTATGGTCACTATTCACTGGCGGCTGAATCCAAGTACGATCACCCATTCCAATGGGGTTCCAAGCGTACTGGTCCGGATTTGGCGCGTGTCGGTGGCAAGTATTCTAACGAATGGCAAGTTCAGCATTTAATTGCACCACGTTCGGTTGTGCCTGAATCCATCATGCCTAACTACCCTTGGTTGCAAACCACGGATCTGGATTTGTCAGATCTTCAGGGGCGTATGATCGCATTGAAGCGTGTGGGTGTGCCTTACTCACAAACCACGGTTGAATACGAAGATAACGTGAAGCGATTTGGTGAAGAGGTTGCTAAGAAACTCGACATCAATCAAGCAGAAGCCAACCTGATGGCACAGGCTAAAGCAGGTAACTACGATGGTAATCCGAACAACATCAGTGAAATGGATGCCTTGGTTGCTTACCTGCAAGTACTGGGTACGATGGTTGACTTTAAAAAGTTTGATGAAGACCACTTCATTCAATTCCGTTAATTTTCTGTGCTACTGGATAGTAGCCTCTGTTGACAAAGTGAGGATCAAATGCTGACAGACTTCTGGACATGGATCTTGGATCTAGGTAACAGCAAGACGGTTGCGTTGCTGATCTTTTTTGCGACGTTTGTTGGCATCGTCATCTACGTTTATTCCAGTCGCAGGCGTGGCGAAAGGCTTGAGTCTTATCGCTACCTGCCGCTGATGGATGAAGATGAAGCAGACAGACGTGTGAAAGCAGCAGAGGCGGCTTCCCAATCAAAAGGTGAGAAATAGTTATGGCTACTCCTGTTAAAGATCCACTGACCGGCGCAGAAACTACTGGTCACGTTTGGGATGATACGCTGCAAGAATTTAATAACCCGCTGCCACGTTGGTGGTTGTGGACATTCTACGGCACAATCATTTTTACTATTGTGTATTGGATCATGTACCCATCATGGCCGATCGGTAATACCTATCTGAAAGGTATTGGTAACGACATTACCTATAAGACTGATGCGGGTGAAGAGAAAACTACCCACTGGAACATGCGTGCGCTGTTAGCCCACGACATGCAAAACGGGGCGTCAGCGATCAAGCAGCAAGAATACCTCGCCAAGGTTGGCGCGGCATCTTATGAGCAGATTGCGCAAGACCCAGATATGTCTTCTTTCGTGCGTTCTTATGGCGTGGGGATGTTCGGTGACAACTGTGCCGCTTGCCACCAGTCTGGTGGTCAAGGTGTGGTTGGTATGTACCCTAATCTGGTGGATGACGATTGGTTGTGGGGTGGTGACACCACGGCAGTTAAAAATACCCTTCTTTATGGTCGTATCGGTTACATGCCTGCTTACAGCAAAACCTTTGACGAGGCGCAACTCAATCAAGTGGCTAACTACGTGTTAACACTGTCTGGTGAATCTGCTGTGGATGCTGCTGCCGCTGCCGAAGGTCAGAAAATCTTCCAAGGTCAAACCGGTGGTTGCTATATGTGCCATACCAGTGAAGGCAAGGGTATGCACGCTCAAGGTGCTCCTAACCTGACTGACAAAATCTGGACGGTAGCTAATTTGCCAGCAGCAGAAACGCCTGAAGCGAAACTGGAAGCGGTAAAAGCGGTTATTCATAACGGTGTTAAACGCCAAATGCCTGCCTTCGGTAAAGACGGTCGTAACTTGTCTGATACTGAAATCAAGGTATTGGTTGCTTACCTGCAACAGATGTCCGCTGGTGCTGGCACACAGTAAGGCAAGCTGTTTTCAGGTATGATAGAGGCCGGATTCGTTCCGGCCTTTTTGCGTTACGAACTTTTGATTACACACAATCTCCACATGAAAATTCGCGAAAATTATTCCCTGAAAGCACTTAATACCTTTGGATTAGCAGCCAAAGCCCGTTATTTCTGTACCTTGCACAAGCTGAGCGGGGTACGCACGCTCATGACTTGGCAACAGGAACACCCTGAGTTGCCACTGTTATTTCTGGGGGGCGGCAGCAATATGTTGTTCGTTAATGATTACCCCGGCTTAGTGGTGCAAGTGCGCTTGGAAACCTTAGAGGTACTAGGGCAGGATGAAAATTACCATTATGTACGGGCGGGAGCGGGCAATAACTGGCACGAATTTGTGCAATGGACTATCGCGCAAGGCTTTGCCGGGCTGGAAAATTTATCGTTGATTCCGGGAACGGTTGGCGCAGCGCCGATGCAGAATATTGGCGCTTATGGCGTGGAGTTGAAGGATCATGTGTATGAAGTGCAAGCCTTAGACTGGCGCACCGCAGAAATCCGCGATTTTAGTGCCGAACAGTGCCGTTTTGCGTACCGTGATAGTTATTTCAAATCGGTAGAGCCGGATCGTTGGTTGATTGTCGCCGTGGTATTTCGTTTGCCGCGCCAGCCGCAGTGGAAAATTGACTATGCTGGCGTGAAAGAGCAGTTGGACGGGAAAACGTTAAACGCGCGTTTGATCAGCGATGCCATTATCCAGATTCGCCAAAGCAAATTGCCGAACCCTACTGAGATTGGTAATGCGGGCAGTTTTTTCAAAAATCCGCTGATTGCGCCAGTGCAATGGGCGACACTCAAAGCGCAATTCCCTGAGATACCCGGCTGGCCGCAGCACGATCAGGTCAAAACTTCAGCGGGTTGGTTGATTGACCAGTGTGGTTGGAAAGGTAAACGTAACGGTGATGCAGGCACTTACGCCAAACACGCTTTGGTCTTGGTGAATCACGGCAACGCCACGGGTGCAGAGGTGTGGAATTTTGCCCAAGCGATTATTGCCTCGGTACAGGATAAGTTTGGGATTACCTTAGAGCCGGAACCACGGGTGATTTAATCCCGCTGTAACCATTGCTCGACGACCTTGAGCAGTTCCTCTTGTTTAACAGGTTTTGCCAGATAATCATCCATACCCATTTTCAGGCAGCGCTCGCGGTCGCCTTTGAGCGCATTGGCAGTCATGGCAATCACTGGAATATGCTGCTTGAGTATGCCTTCTTTTTGCCATTTGCGGATGTAGCGGGTAGCCGTGTAACCATCCATTTCCGGCATATTAATATCCATCAGCACGAGTTTGTAGGGGCGGTTACGTAGGGCTTTCAGTGCTAATTTACCCGTCGTGACGTGATCGACTGGAATATTGAGTTTTTCCAGCATCGTGACCGCAATTAAGGCATTGACGGGGTTGTCTTCCGCTAACAAAATCGCTGGCTCGACCGATGCTACGGATTTCAAGACGATATTGGAAAAAGGCTGCGTGGTGGATGGCGTCGGTTTGGGCTGATTATTGAGCGCGTGCCGCCGCATGGTATCCAGTAATACGTCCCGCAAGGTGATGGAACGCACCGGTTTGGTAACGGCAGCTTGCACGCCCGCTTGTTGCTGTTTTTCGAGTGAAATGCCGTAAGAAGTGAGCATGACAATCGGGGTTTGGGCGTGGCGGTTATCCGTGCGGATGGTTTTTGCTAGGGCGATGCCATCCATTTGCGGCATGAACCAGTCCAATAACATGAGGTCGATCGGTTTTTGCTGGGTGATGGATTCTTCGAGTTTGAGCAAGGCATCATGCCCATTACTGACGATAACCGCTTCAGCTTTCCAAGCTTGCAGGTAGTTTTCCAAAATCCGCCGGTTGGTTTCATTATCGTCCACGACCAGAATCCGGCGACCTTCTAAGTGGTGGCTGGTGTTATCCCATGCATGATTTTCGGTGACGGAGAAGGCGATTTCAAACCAGAAGGTTGTGCCTTGACCGGGAACGCTTTCCAGCCCAATACGCCCACCCATCATTTCGGCAAACTCGCGTACAATGGTCAACCCCAAACCCGTGCCGCCGTAACGCCGGTTAATCGAGGCATCGACTTGCACAAACGATTCAAACACACTTTTTTGCATGGCAAGGGGAATGCCGATGCCGGTATCGCGGACTTCAAAGCGTAGCACGGCCTTGTCATTACGGATTTCCAGTAATTCCAAGCCGGTATACACTTCGCCGTGTTCGGTAAATTTGACCGCATTGCCAACCAGGTTCATTAGCATTTGCCGTAAGCGGGCGGGGTCGCCTTTGACGCGCTCAGGAATGTTTTCGGGAATGTAGCACTGAACTTCGAGATTTTTCTCCTGCGCCATCGTCGACATAATGCCGCTGATGTTTTCCACCAATTCGCGCGGGGAAAACTCGATAATTTCCAGCTCAATGCCACCCGCTTTGAGCTTGGAAAAATCCAGAATATTGTTAATCACATCCAGCATGACTTCGCAGGAGGCATACGCGGTATCGACGAATAATTTCTGACGCGCATCGAGTGTCGTATCTTTCACGATTTCCAAAGAACCCAAAATACCGTGTATCGGCGTGCGCAGTTCGTGGCTCATATTCGCCATGAAGCGGGTTTTCTGTTCGGATTTATGTAAGGCATCAATGCGTTGTTCGGTTTCGGCTTTGAGATCGTCATACAGTTTGCGCATTTCCTGCGACGACACTTCAAGGGAGCGTTCCAACAAATATTGCGCGTCACTCGTGCCGGTGTACGAGAGGTCGATTTGGTGCAGAAAGTTCTGCCATTTGTTCTGATCATCTGGCAAGCCCTGCTGGAGCAGGCCGCTGCGCTTCAATTGTTTTTGTAAACGTTTGTGGAGGGGTTTAACTTCCTTCATACATCACCGTTAAGGTCATGGTTTCGTTGTGCAGACAGCAATGCCCACCGAATCCAGTGGGGGCTAATTCACCGTAGGAGTAAAACCCAAGCTGTTGACTACCGGTGGGAAGATTTTCTAGCGTGACTTCTAATTCTTGGCCAGCATCCTCACCCATGACGAGTTTGCGCCCTGAGCAACTGATGGTTAGGGCAAAGACGGGTGTTTGCGGCGGCAGTCGCTCTGCTAAGCTGCGCGAGGCTATTTCTGCACCGTCCAGCAAATTATCAAAACTGCCATACATTAATTGCGTGCTATAACCCTGTGGAATATCGGCGACAAACCCTAGGCTATCATCCGCTGCATTGATTGAAATCGGGGTACGTACCACGTAATGATCTTTGGTTTGATCCCAGATAGCCAAGGGGAAGTGTAGGGCGGTCGCGGGTAAGTTGGCAGCGTGTTCTCCAAGGTATTCTTTATAGAGTTGTAGGGCAGGGCGACCATCAATTTCATACAGGGTATTGCCTGCTGAACGGGTAATCCTGCGTTCAGGGCCAAACGGTTTGAAGCCGTCACGGGCGTAGCTGGTAAAGACGAGATCTTTGCCATAAAAACCAACGCCAGAGGCAAACCGTGAGGTCGCTTGCCCTTGGTGCAAGACCCATGTGGAGGCAAATTGCATATTGTCACTGGCTAAGCCACCGACGATGGTAACGTTGCTTTCATTAACAACCGAAGCCAAGCCACGAATTAATTCGCTGCCATGGGTGTTAAGACCGTCGGTTAGAATAATAATCCCTTTAAGATCAGGTCTATTGAGGGATTTGGCGATTTGCTCACCGGCTTGAAATGAATGATCTGGATGCGCCAGTTCCGCGCTGGCAAAGGCTAGGTGGGTTGTTTTAAAACGAATAATACCTACCACTAAGGCATTTTCCAGTAAATGCTCGTTGAAAATACCAGCAATAGTAGAACAGCCTGTGATCACTGCCTGCGGATAGTGGGCATGTAATTGTTGTATAGCGCTTTGGTATTGCTTGCTATCGGGAGGGCTGAATATCAACACCAAGGTCTGGGGTGAGTCAACATCCGGTAAGGGTTTATGCCACCCTGTTGCCTGTGTAAAAAAGCTTAGCGTAACTTGCACGGTTGTTTCCCCCGGCTGTGCGTCGTCATTATTTTGATAGATTTTATTTGTTCAAAATAATATCACGAGATGACCCGTGATGGCTCTACCATTCGTCGGAACAGTTGAACCTGAGTAAGGCTGTGGCTATACTTTCACAATCATTTCTTTATGGAATTCCCAGTTTTCTTGACTACTACAACCACTGCTGCAACGGAAAGTGACAGGCACACCGTTCAATTCGAGCTTGAACCTGCAAATACTGAGCGTTTAATGAACTTGTGTGGTCAATTCGACCAGCACTTGCGTCAGTTAGAGCATCGCTTGGGCGTTGAACTGAGCAATCGCGGTAATTTGTTCCAGATTACCGGAATGCCGCTGACTACACAGTTAACCATCAATCTACTGCACGACCTTTATCGTGAAACGGCTGAAACTGTTCTCAGCCCGGAAAGCATTCATCTGTTCCTGCAAGAAGCCAATCTCGACAAGGTGCAAGCCAATACCGGCGACGATGTGCGCATCCGCACTAAGCGCGGTTACATTAAACCCAAAGGTTTGGCGCAAAGTCAGTACATCCAGAATGTCCGCACCCACGATGTTACGTTTGGCATCGGTCCCGCCGGTACGGGTAAGACCTGGCTGGCAGTTGCCTGTGCGGTCGAAGCCTTGGAGCGTGATGAGGTGCGGCGTTTGGTGCTGGTACGCCCGGCGGTGGAAGCAGGCGAGCGACTAGGTTTCTTGCCCGGTGACTTGTCGCAAAAAATCGACCCGTATTTACGCCCGATGTATGACGCTTTGTACGAAATGTTAGGGGTCGAAAAAGTCAATAAGCTGATTGAGCGCAATGTCATTGAAGTTGCACCTTTGGCTTATATGCGTGGGCGTACCTTGAATGATGCGTTTATTTTGTTGGATGAAGCGCAAAACACCACCACAGAACAAATGAAAATGTTTCTGACCCGCTTGGGGTTTGGCTCTTCTGCCGTGATCACGGGTGACATTACCCAGATTGACTTGCCGCGCCATCAAACCTCCGGTTTGCGTCAGGCGGCGGAAATTCTTGAAGGCGTTAAAGGCATCAGCTTTAACTGGTTTAGCGGGCGTGACGTGGTGCGGCACAAACTGGTGCAAAAGATTGTGGCGGCGTATGAAGGTTTTGAGCGGGATCGTAGCGCATGAGCCTAGAACTCGATATTCAAAACCCAGAAGCTTACACAGCCATTCCTGCTGAAGCGGATTTATTGCGTTGGGCGCAAGCCGCATGGTCGGCAGATGCAGCAGCCGGTGTGGTCGTGCGTATCGTTAATGAAGCCGAAAGTCAGGAACTTAACCGCGCTTATCGCGGCAAAGATTACCCGACGAATGTATTGTCGTTCCCTTACGATGCGCCGCCGATTCCAGAGGATGACGATGACATTGAATACCTCGGTGATCTGGTTATTTGCCTGCCTGTGGTCGAACGTGAAGCCGCCGCACAAGGCAAAACCGCGACCCAACATTGGGCACATTTATTGATACACGGTTTATTGCATTTACAAGGTTATGACCATATAACAGACACCGAAGCCGAGGAGATGGAGGGCTTAGAAACCACTATCCTTAGCAAACTCGGCTTTCCCGATCCTTATCACTAACTCACAGAGGAACAATGAAAACTGACATAGGTGACTCGCGACCTCGACCGCGATGGAAACAATGGCTGATTCACAAACTTGATCTTACTTCCCAAAGTCGGGAGGATTTGATCGACGACTTACAACGGGCTAACGAAAAAAACCTCCTACCGGGCGAAACGGTGGGGATGTTGCAAGGGGTATTGGAATTTGGTGCGCTCCAAGTACGCGACATCATGGTTCCACGTTCACAAATCAACTTTATCTACCACGAAGATAATTTCACTGAAATTCTTGCCCGCATTGCTGAAACCGAACACTCGCGCTATCCCGTGGTGGATGAAGACCGCGATGATTTGGTTGGCGTATTGTTGGCAAAAGACTTGCTCAAATACAGCGGACGTGAAACAGATTTTAAAATTGATGACATTATCCGCCCCGCCTTAATTGTCCCCGAAAGCCAGCGTTTGAACCGCTTGCTGACCGAATTCCGCAAAACCCGCAACCACATGGCGGTGGTCATTGACGAATACGCGGGTATTTCCGGCTTGGTAACGTTTGAAGACGTGCTGGAACAGATTGTCGGGGATATCGACGATGAGCACGATGATGAGGAAGACGTTTCCACCAATATCCAACCGCAAGGTGACGGGCGTTTCATTGTGGAAGCCATGACGCCGATTGATGAATTCAATGAGACCTTGGGAGCGGTATTTGACACCGAGGAATTCGACACCATTGCGGGGATTGTGATTCATGAATTAGGCAAGATTCCGCGTCAGGGTGAAGAAGTGGTGTTAATGGGCTGGCTGTTCCGGGTATTGCGCAGCGATTCGCGGCGTATTTTGTTGCTGGAAGTACTGCCCCACACGGAAAATTCATGTTCTGAGGAAGTGCCTGCGTTATAATCCGTTCACATTTTGCTGTGCTGGATATTCCAATAATGTTGTCTTTCCATAATTCTAGTCATTCCCTTTCAAAACTTGATTACCTGCTGGCGTTGCTGGCAGGTTTATCCGTCGCCTTGGCGTTTGCACCTATCGAATGGCGGGCATTTGCATTTTTTGCACCCGCCGTATTGTTCTGGCTGAATCTCAAACCGATACCAACTAAGCAACGCTTGCTGTTGGCATGGGTGTTCGGGGTGGGGATGTTTGCCGGAGGTGCGCACTGGATTTATGTCAGTATCCACTTTTTCGGCGGGGCAAACTCTTTCATCGCGGCTTTTATGGTGGCCATTTTTGTGGTGATTATGGCGCTGTTCTTGCTGGTGTTTGGCTGGTTAGCGGGGTATGTCGCACATTTGCCGCAAGCGGTGCGTTTGCTGGTGGCATTTCCGGCGATTTGGGTATTGACCGAATGGTTTCGCGGTTGGTTTTTAACGGGTTTTCCTTGGTTACAATTGGGTAGCAGTCAGATTGATACTTGGTTGGCACATTATGCACCCATCACAGGGGTGTTAGGGGTCAGTTGGCTGGTGGCTTTGGGTGCGGGTGTGTTGGTGTTACTGGTGTTGGGAACGCAGCGTGAACGTATCATTGCCGGTGTATTGGCGTTGGTGACGGTAGCCGGTGGGTTTGGATTAGGGCAGGTGCGTTGGACAGTTCCAGCCGGAGAGCCGTTATTTGTCAGTATGTTACAAGGCAATGTTGATCAATTAACCAAGTGGTCACGCGAATTCCGTAATGACAATATCCAAGCCTATTTGGATTTGATGGACGGGGATAAGTACCCAAATGTCGAAACCTCGCATCTGGTGATTTGGCCGGAAACAGCACTCGCCGATTTTTTCCCGCAATCTTTGGATGTGATGTTACCGTTACAGGATTGGGCGCGTGAGGCGAAGGCTGATTTATTAGTCGGTGGTTTCCATGTCAATCGCGACACCGAAGCGGTGTATAACGCGATTATGGCAGTGGGTGGTGAGCGTGATGTGGAAGTTTCCATTAATACGGGTGAGCATGTGTATGCTAAACAACACCTTGTGCCATTCAGCGAATACATTCCCTTGTTGAATTACCTGCGTTTCTTGGAACATATCGTCAAATTGCCATATGACAATGTGACGGCGTGGGAAGGTACGAATACCCTCACCGTTGCCGGTCAGCCGATGCGCATGTCGGTATGTTACGAAGATGCCTATGCCGAAGAAATGATTGCCGGATTGCCACAAGCAACCATGCTGGTGAATGTCAGCAACGACGGTTGGTTTACCGGCTCGATTGAACCGGCACAACACGCGGAAATTGCGCGGATGCGAGCGTTGGAAACTGGGCGCTATTTGTTACGGGCTACCAATAATGGGGTTAGCGCGATTATTGATGAAAAGGGCAAAGTAACTGCCACGGCTGAGCCGCGTATTGCCACCGTGATCAGTGGTTATGCCACACCGATGCAAGGGGCAACCCCTTATGTGCGAGTTGGCAATTGGCTGATTATTCCATTGATGTTTATACTGTTAGGTGTTCCGTTGCTATTCTTGCGCGGCAAATTTTATTCATAGAGGAACACCGATGCTAACAACTACTCTTGCGCGTGCTTTGGCGGGCGTTACTTTATGCACTGCTGTCATGCTCAGTTTGCCTGCTCAGGCGGGAAAAACCTTGGATACCATCAAATCCCGCGATCAATTGGTGTGCGGTGTGAACGTGGCACTGGCGGGCTTTTCCTCCGCTGATAGCGAAGGCAAGTGGAGCGGGATGGATGTGGATTATTGTAAAGCACTGGCCGCAGCGGTATTGGGCGATGCCAGTAAGGTGAAATACGTGCCGTTGAACGCACAACAGCGCTTTACCGCCTTGCAATCCGGCGAAATCGACATCTTGTCACGCAATACGACTTGGACATTAACCCGTGATGCGTCGCTGGGGGCGAACTTTGTCGGTACGATTTATTACGATGGGCAAGGTTTCATGGTGAAAAAAGAGCTGAAAGTTGCCAGTGCCAAGGAACTCGATGGCGCAACCGTTTGTGTGCAATCTGGCACGACGACTGAAAAAAACCTGACCGACTTTGCCCGTGCCAATAAATTGGATATTAAACCGCTGGTGTTTGAAAAGAATGAAGCTGCCACGGGGGCTTACCACAGTGGGCGTTGCGAAGCGTATACCACCGATGCTTCCGGTTTGGCGGCGGAACGTACCATCGCAAAAAATCCCGATGAACACCTGATTCTGCCGGAAATTATTTCCAAGGAACCGCTGGGACCATTGGTACGCCGTGGTGATGATGAGTTTTTTGCGATCAGCAAGTGGGTGTTGAATGCACTGATCGAAGGCGAAGAATACGGGCTTACCCAAACGAATTTGGATGAAAAGAAAACCAGCGATGACCCCAATATCCAGCGTATTCTTGGCACGGCTGAAGACATGGGGGCGTTGCTGGGGTTGGATAAGGAATGGGCGTACCGTGCCTTGAAAGCGACGGGCAATTACGGTGAAATTTTCGAGCGCAATGTTGGTAAAGATTCCCCGCTGAAACTGGAACGCGGCTTGAATAAGCTGTGGAATCAGGGCGGGATTTTGTATGCGCCACCGATTCGTTGATGCTGATGGAACAATTATCCCTCGTCGAACCCGTTTGCAGTGTTCAATTGCAATACGCACACGCTAATGGTCGTTTGTATCAGGGCGATTCGTTGGCGTGGTTGGCTTCGTTGGATGAAGCAAGTGTGGATCTGGTGTTTGCCGATCCACCTTACAATATCAAAAAAGCGGATTGGGATAACTTTGACAGCCAAGAACATTATATTG
>JBEUIR010000013.1:0-18187 GCA_040415395.1 Candidatus Thiothrix namsaraevi | reverse complement strand
CTTCCCAACCTTGCCAGTTTGCTTGGTGTCCATAGAGCTGTGGAACCACCTGATCCCATCCCGAACTCAGAAGTGAAACGCAGCATCGCCGATGGTAGTGTGGGGTCTCCCCATGTGAGAGTAGGTCAACGCCAAGCATCAATTCTAAAGCCCCGTTAACGGTTTCCGTTGCGGGGCTTTTTTTATGCCTGTGATTTGCCAGCCTTTAGCGTAAGCCACGTAACATCCACAGTCCACCCGCCAGAAATACTAACAACGGCAAGGTGGCTGCCAGTAACGGTGGAATGCCATACACGATCCCTACGCTTGCAAACATACGGTTGAATAGGAAGAACGTAATACCAATCAGAATCCCGATAAACACCCGTTGTCCGGCACCTGCATTGCGTTGAAAACTAAATACAAACGGTGCAGCAATAATCAACATGACCAGTGTCGATAGCGGTGTGGTGAAGTGTTGCCAAAAAGCCTGTTCAAAACGTTCACTGCTTAGGTCGTTTTCACGTTGATGACGAATGAAGTCTGCCAATTCACTAGCTGCTAACTGATTGGGTTTAACGGCAGCAATCGTGAGCACTTGCTCTGGAATCAATCTGCTGACATGTTCTTGTGGCAAGCTTTCTTGAGTAATGCCGTCGGCTTGGATGTATTTGCGGTTAACTTCATACAGCATCCATCCGTCATGATCGCGTTCTGCACTTGCGGCATGAGTAATGCTGTCGATGCGTCCCGCCTCAGGGTTTACCTCGTAGATAGCAACGCCTTCCAGCTTTTTTTCTGACCACAGTTTGGCAATATTGAGAATACGATTGCCGTCTTTTACCCAAATGCCTTGATTGCCGATGGTTAGTTGTTTTTGCTGCATCCGTAATTTAAAGCTGTTGGCGCTAAGTTCCGTATGCGGGGCAACCCATTCACCTAGGATAAAGACTAATACCACTAATACTAGCCCCAACTTCAATGTCATCATGACAATCTGTTTAATGGCAACACCCGCTGCCCGCATTGCCGTGAGTTCGCTATTGGCAGCAAGATTGCCTAAACCCAGCAAACTTCCAATCAAGGTTGCGGTAGGAAAATAGTCATACAAAACACGCGGTGTGCCGAGCAAAATGTAGTAAAGCGCTTGCAGATTGCCGTATTGAGTTTCAGGGCTTACATCGCTGAATTCGCCCAGTAGTGCGAAAAATCGGTCGAGTAAAGCCAGTGACAACCATGTGATGAGGATGCTCGACAGGACACTTTTCCACAAGTAGCGTTCTAACAGATTCATGAAGGTTTTCCGTAATATTTGCGCAGTAGCCAAATGGCTAAACCCAGTACCAGCAGATGTATCCACCACAGGCCGGGTAGCGGGGGGAAGTCGCCACGTGCAATCATGCCGCGCACCGTGCCGAGAACACTGGCATAAATTGCGTAAATCAAGATCGCCACCGCAATTTTTCCATAGCGTCCTTGGCGGGGAGCGGTGTAACTCAGTGGAAAAGCCAATAAGGCTAGCAAGGGTGCAGAGAGAATAATGGCAATTCGCCATTGCAATTCTGCTTGTGACTCATTATCGGTTTGTCGCCAGAGTTGCCAGAAAGGTGTAGCTGCTAAGCTGTCGGTTGCACTGCGATTTTTCAGCGGAATGCGGATGCTGTGTTCCCCAAACCGGATCACTGTCATACCACCTTGTACGGGGTTAGATTCGTAGCGGTAGCCATCGCTGATTTGCAATACCCGTTCACCGCTCACAGAATCAATGAAAAGTATCGCTGATTTTGCCCAAATAAGCACTTCGCTGCTGCCGCTCTGCACGCGGATGAAGAAGCGTTCCATCACCGTGCGGCTAGCGTCAATACTTTCAGCAAGGGCGGTGTAATTGCGTTCGGCTGAACCGGCACTAACGAATTCACCCGGGGGAATGCCTGCCGCTTCAGGACGTTCAGTAATCTCGTTGCGTAATTTATTGGTATTACTCTCCAACCAAGGTGAAACAAAGATAACCAGTAACGCGAGTATCAAGGTGAGGGGTAAGACAAAGCTGAAAATAGCACGGTAAAAGTGACGCGGGGCAACGCCCGCTGCTCGCAATGCTGACATTTCCAAATCACGATACAAACGACTGAAAGCCAACATCATGCCAATCAGCAAGGCGACAGGAATCAGGCGAATCAATTGCCGCAGCGAACCGTATCCCAATAAACTTCCGACTAAATCGGTAGGCAAGTTGCCAGTACTCGCATCCGCCAACAGGCGTACAAAGGTATTGCCAACAATAATCAGCGTTAATACCAATAAGGTAGCAGCAAAACTGAGGGCGATTTCTTTAAATAGATAGCGATTGATGATACTCATGGATACTCATACACCAGATTTGCGCCAAATTTGCCAACTGTATGTCAATATGGCTAGCGTAGCACTGATAGCGATGAGTATCTGTAACCCCAATGCCTGCGGATAATCCGTATCCAGCCAAAATAGCATGAGAGCAAACAATAAAAATAAACCGGCTAATAAGCGTTGCCCTGTAATAGTGGTAGCCCCGTGCCAATGGGCTGCCAGTTTCCAGCCCGCCCACGCAGAAAACCAACCGAATGCTGCACCTGCTGCAACATCCATCGGCCAATGCGCACCAACCGCAATGCGGCTAACGCCGACTAGCAACGCCAAACAAAACAGACCAGCACTTAAGCGATTACTCCGTATCACCAGTGTCACTATGCCAGCCAGCACAAATGCTGCCATAGTATGCCCGGAAGGAAAGCTAGAATTGTGCAGTTCGAGACTGCCGATGAAATGCATTTGATCCCCCAATATCATCAGAGGACGATCCATTGCCGTGAAGGTCTTCAGTATACGTGTAAAACCCGCCGCAATCAGCCCAGCGAGCAAACCTGCCGCCAATAGTTGTGGGTAACGCGGCGCTAATAAATTTAATAATGCCAACACAACCAGCGCATCACCCAAAATCGTCACGTTCGCCCAAAAGCTATCGGGCAATAATCGAAACACCTGATTCAAGCCATCAAATAGCACTAAATTGAGGTCAAACATCGCAATCGTTGCTGCCAATAGCCCCATGATGAGTATAGGAACGGCAACGGTTTCCGCTTCATCTCTCATGGTTTAACGAGCCGTTTGGCTAACACTAATCCGCCTTGTTTGAACACTACCACGTATTCTTCAGCGGGTTGCAGATACCCGTCCTTAGAAAACACGTACTCCCCCGGTTGTGGCGCACGTTTTGGGGTAATGGCTTCACGATAAACGGTAAAACTCGGCATATTGACCCCATCCATCACCAAGGTAGAGCCAGTGATATGGTGACGGGCAAAACGTGCCGCATCTTTAACCGCACCTTGTTGGGTATACGCCACCACAGGAATCAACACACTGACCAGAAATAACGTTTGTAGCACTGCTACACCAATCAAGCGCCAATAATTTTGCACCCTAGGCCAGAACAGCAAAGCAAGTAAGGCGCACAAGTAAATCCCCGCAGCGGCACGGTAGGTTGTACCGGTTACTTTTTGCGATTGCGCTAACAAACCTTGCCAATACGGTGACGGGTTATCAGCCACCGCATTTGCCAGCAATTCCGGCAAAAACAGCAACACCGCCGCGATTAACGTAGCGGGTAACACCGCCAACCAACGCTGCGGATTTGCCCCCGTGTGTTGTGCCAGCAATAGCAATAACGGCGTAATGCCATACAACAAATAATGCGGCAATTGCGTGCTGGAAAATGAGAACAGCACCAATACCAACACAAACCACACCCCCAGAAAACGTGAAAGCTGATCACCCGCTGGGAATAACGCCCATTTTTTGCCCAGAAACTGCACCAGTAAGCCACCGAACGGCATAATAATGAACGGCAATGCCACGAGGTAATACCACAGGTATCCGCCGTGTCCTTCCATCGTCTCTGCAAAGCGGCTGACATTGTGTTTCAGAAAGAACCCATCAATGAATGCTTGCCCTTGCGCCAAGTATTCGAGGATATACCAAGGTGCAGCGACCGCCAGAAACACGCTTAACCCATAAGGATGGAACACCGTTTGCAACCAGCGCTGCCATTGCCCATTGCTGAGATACAAAAATGCACTCACCAGAAAAGGAATCGCTACCGCAATCGGCCCTTTACATAAAAAGCCCAAGCCTAGCCAGAAAAACACCCGAAAATGCCGCATTCGCGTTGGCTGTTCCCAATAGCGCCAAATGTCGAACAGTGCCAAGGTGATGAGTAAGTTGAGTACCGCATCCGCCGTTGCCGCTCGCCCAATAATCACAATCATCGCAGAGGTCGCGACCATCACCGCCGCGAGTATCGCTTGCTGACGTGGCATTCGCGGTTTAGCGAAATAATAAGTTGCGATGACCCACGCACTGGCGGCTAACGCGGAAGGCAAACGCAATGTCCATTCGTGCAAGCCGAATGCGGAAACACTCAGCGCTTGCAGCCAATAAATCAGAATAGGCTTGTCAAAACGCGGCTCACCATTCAAAAAGGTGGTAATGAAATCACCACGCTGAAGCATCTCCCACGTTGCCGCGCTGAATGCACCTTCATCAAGATCAAACAGCGCGGGTGTACCCAACTGCCAGAAAAACGCCAGAATAACCAACGGTAGCAGGAAGCCATCCCCGCTGTGCAGCAGCCAATGCCGCAGGCTTGCCGCGACGCGCATCAGGTAGGTTTGTGCCAGCCGTATTCCGGCTCAGCTTTACGCGGTGGACGAATGACGTAAGCATTGCGGCTGGACGATTCAAAATAAATCCGTGCCAGCAATTCCGCAATAATGCCCGTGGTCATGAATTGAATAGAGGTAATAACCAACATCACACCCGCCATGAACAAAGGGCGACCCCCAATGTCATTGCCCATAATGAATTTGTCGATACCCAGCCAAGTGAGGATCAATGTCCCCAGCAAGCCAAATACCAGCCCAATCGTGCCAAACAAATGCCCAGGACGCGCCCGGAAACGCATAAAGAACCACATAAACAACAAGTCGATAATGACGCGGAACGTGCGGGAAATGCCGTATTTCGATTCCCCACTCAAGCGCTCTTTGTGGTTAACGACACGCTCACCAATCCGCGAAGATGGCACAGCGGTGGCAACCCATGCAGGAATAAAACGGTGCATTTCCCCGTAAAGGCGGACTTTTTCCATGACCGAGGCGCGGTATACCTTGAGGCTGCATCCGTAATCGTGCAGGTAAACCCCCGTCACTTGGCGGATTAACTGGTTAGCAATACGGGAGGGAATTTTGCGCATCATCAGCGTGTCTTTGCGGTTTTTGCGCCAACCAACTAGCAGGTCGAGGTCACGTTCCTGTAATTCTTGAATCATGCCGGGGATGTCGGCGGGGTCATTTTGCAAGTCGCCATCCAGCGTGACGAGGAGTGTGCCACGTGCTTGGTCGATACCGGCTTGCATGGCTGCGGTTTGCCCGAAGTTGCGTTGCAATTCGACAACGTGGATGTGATTACCAAACGTTTCAGCGGCTTCGCGTAAGCGTCTGAGGGTTTGGTCAGAACTCCCGTCGTCAACTAATACCAATTCCCACGGGTGTTCAAAGTTGGCTAAGGCTTGGCTGACATGTTCCACTAAGGGCATAACGTTGCCTTCCTCATTATAAAAAGGCACGATGATACTGATACTGTCGTTAGGATTTGTCATTAAACTACGATCTGCTTCGACTACAATTGAGCTGAATTATACTTGAAAGCGAGTGCATGATGACAGAACAAAGCAATAGGTCCGGGCAACGTTGGCATTTGGTGGCATCTTGGCTGGTGTTGGTGCTGTTCGTGGTAGGCGTACAGTATTGGGTTGGTTGGGAAACAGTCTTAAAACCGTGGGAAGGTTTTAGCTGGACGCAAGGCGTGATTGCGTTGGCGCTGCTGATCTTGAGTTATGCGTTGCGGGCGTGGCGCATGTACGATTATTTCCCGCAATTTTTGAGTGGACAGTGGTTGCAAACCTGGCGGCTCATGTTAATCCATAATGCGATGAATAATGTGCTACCAGCCAGAATGGGGGAGCTGAGTTTTCCGGTATTAATGCGCCGGTATTTTGGGGTGGGGTATGCGCATTCGGTATCGTCATTGCTGTGGTTTCGGACGTTGGACTTGCATACGATTTTAGCATTTGCGGTGTTCCCGTTGATGATTTCGACACGCTTGCGGGTGTTGGCGTTCCCGTTGCTGTTTATTTGGATGTCGCTGCCGATTTGGGCTTACTTGCTGCGTAACCAGTTGGGTGTGCGCTTGGCGGGTAAGGATGGCAACTTCAGTACCTTCATGCAGAAAGCCTTGCACGGTTTGCCGGATAGTTGGTGGGCTTTCTGGCGGAGTTGGGCAATGACTTGGGCGAATTGGGTGGTGAAACTGGTGACATTGGCATGGTTATTGAGCCAGTTTGTGCCGGATGTGAGCTGGAATTTGTTGCTGACCAGTGTGGTCACGGGGGAGTTGACCAGTGTGTTGCCGATTCATGCGCCCGGTGGTTTTGGCACGTATGAGGCGGGGGTCGTTGCGCCGTTATCACGCATGGTTGATGCCAAAGTGGCGTTGACGGCAGCAGTGAATTTACACTTGTTTGTACTAGGGGCTTCATTGCTTGGGGCGTTAATTGCTTGGTTGATTCCATTGAAAGCGAAAATCTAATGTTGAAACGTCATAGTGGACTTGCTTTGCTGTTACTTTTACTGGGAGTAACGGCGTATCGGGCGTGGGTGGTGGCGACCAATGGGCTGAATCTGTACGTGGATGAGGCGCAATATTGGTATTGGGCGCAACAGTTGGATTGGGGCTTTTATTCCAAACCGCCGGTGATTGCAGCGCTGATTGCGGCAACCACTGGCGTGTGTGGGGACAGTGAATTCTGTGTGCGTTCGGGGAGTTTGTTGCTGTACCCCTTGAGTGCGTGGGTGTTGTTTTTGCTGACACGCCAGTTGTTTAATTCCCATGTTGCATTGTTGGCGGCAGCACTGTTTATCACGCTGCCTGCGGTAAGTTTGTCTTCTACGTTGATTTCAACCGATGTGGCGCTGTTCTTTTTTTGGACATTGGCGCTGTATGCATTCGTGTTTGCGTTGGATAGCGATGCGTGGGATGACTGGATATTGCTCGGTGTTGCCTTGGGTTTGGGCATGTTGAGTAAATACACGATGGGTATTTTTCTGGTGTCGGCGTTGGTGTACCTGGTGGCAGCACGACGCTTTGATTTATTGCGCAATCCCCGTGCTTGGTTGGCAGTGGTGGTGATGTTGTTGATCTTCGCGCCGAATGTGTGGTGGAACTGGCAGTACGGGTTTCCCACTTTCCAACACACGGCAGATATTGCCGCAGGCAGCACGGCAGGCTGGTTGCATTGGGATGAGCTAGGGGAATTTCTCGGCGGGCAATTAGGTGTGTTTGGCGTGTTGTTGTTTCCGCTGTTGTTATGGGTTATTGGATGGGGACAAGTGGCACATAAAACCTTATTGCTAAGTTTTACCTTGCCATTTTTGCTGATTATTATGGCGCAAGCGTTATTCGGTCGCGCCAATGCGAATTGGGCAGCACCGACCTACGTGGCGGCAACGGTGTTAATGGCGGCATGGTTGTACGCTAAGTGGAAAACCGTGGCGGTGGTGTTGGTGTTGAATCTGGTGCTGGGTTTGTTGGTTTATCATCCGATGCCGCTTAATCAGTTGTTGGATACCGATTTGCACAAACGCCTTAAGGGTTGGGATGTGATCGGGGCGCAATACCGTGAGATTCAGCGAGATTACCCTGATGCGTTGTTATTGGCTGAGGGGCGGGATGTATTGAGTGGTCTGGCTTATTATGCTCGCCCCGAAGGCTTGCACGGGGTCAGTTGGAATCCGCAACACCAGATGCGCCATCATTACGATTTGGTAACACATTTGGATGACAAGCAAGGGAAGGATTTTTTGTTGGTGACACCGAATACTTCACCAGCGGGCATGGAACGGTATTTCGAGCAGGTACAGCCGGTGGGTCAGTTACAAACTGTCATCCATTTGACATGGAAACTCCATTATAATGTGTACTTGTTGAAAAATTTCAAAGGTTTAAGTACACCGTGAACGTTTGGCAGCGTTATCTGCAAACTTGGCGATGGTTTAATATTGTACTGGCTTCAACGGTGGTGTTCTGGTTATCCGATTGGGATTTGCAGATCGCGCAATTATTTCGGCTGGCTGATCATCATTGGTTGTTGGACGATTTTCCACTGTGGAAAGCCGTATTTTATGATGGTGTGCAATTCATTGTCATAGCGGTGCTTTTCGGTAGTTTATTGACCATGCTGATTGGTAGTTTGCGGCAGCAATACCGGTTACGGCTGGGGGCAATGTACGTATTACTGGTATTTTTATTGGGGCCGGGGTTGTTGGTGAATACGGTGTTCAAAGATCATTGGGGCAGGCCACGTCCGGTACAGGTAGCTGAATTAGGTGGGCAGGAACGTTATGTGCCACCGGGCTATTTCGTCGCGAATGGGGAGGGGCGTTCGTTCCCTAGTGGGCATAGCTCGGTTGGATTTGCATTTGTGGCGTTCTGGTTTTTGTGGCGTGAACGCAAGCCGCAGTGGGCGCGGTTGGCATTGGTATTCAGCGTGACGCTGGGTGCTGTTATCGGGGTGACGCGCATGGCAGCAGGGGGGCATTTCCTCTCCGACGTGATGTGGTCGGCGTGGCTGGTGCTGTTTGCTGCGTGGTTGTTGTACTACCCACTCATGCGCATGGCGGAGCATGAAGATCGGAATATTAAGTGATGACCTGCATGGCTATTATTATATTCTATTCTTTAATTTAAATTGTATATGATCTAAACTCTCCCCTTAGGTATTTGCTGAGGGAACGTCATGGCACGATGGCATATTAGAGTGGTCGCTTGGGTGTTGCTATGGGGTTGCACGTCAGTTTGGGCAGGCGCACCGTTGATTAGTGGCAGCCCGCAAACAACGGTGAATGCAGGGCAAGTTTACCAGTTTGTCCCCACGGCGAGTGATCCAGATGGCGATAAATTAACGTTCAGTATCAAAAGTAAGCCGGTATGGGCAGCATTTGATACGAAAACCGGTGTGCTGACGGGCACTCCTAACAGCAAACAAGCCAAAGTATACAAAAATATTGCGATTCAAGTCTCCGATGGTAAGGAAAAGGCTGCATTGACAGCATTTTCTATCACGGTAAACAATTCTCCCCCTACGATTAGTGGTGCGCCGCTGACTGCTTTAACAGTTGGGGCATCCTATCATTTTGCACCGAGTGCTTCAGATGCTAATGGTGACAAGTTAACTTTTTCAGTTGCCGGTAAACCTAAGTGGGCTAAGTTTGATACGACAACCGGTGTGTTGAGTGGTGTGCCGACGAGCAAGCAAGCCGGTGTTTACAAAGCTGTGCGGATTCAAGTATCAGACGGTAAGCATAAAATTAGTTTACCCGATTTTGATATTACTGTTACTAATCCATTACCCACTATTACCGGGACACCTAACACACTGGCGTTAGTCGGTAAGCCGTATCATTTTTTACCAACTGCAAATGATCCTAACGGCGACAGTTTAATTTTTTCTATTATGGGTAAGCCTAGTTGGGCTAAGTTTGATACGAAAACCGGTGTGTTGAGCGGTACACCGACAGCCAAACAAATCGCTGTCTCTAAGAATATCATCATTCAAGTTTCAGATGGCACAAGCAAAGTTGCACTACCCGCATTCAATCTTGCGGTGGTGGCTGAAAATAAAGCACCAGCCTTGCAGGGGACACCGCACACACAAGTGAAAGTCGATAGCCTTTACCGTTTTGTTCCGATTGCTGCGGATGCAGACAATGATGCATTGACGTTCAGTATCCAGAATAAACCGACATGGGCAGATTTTAATAATAAAACGGGAGAACTCTCAGGTACGCCCACCGCAAGCGATGTCGGTAAGACAAATAATGTTTTGATACAAGTTTCCGATGGTGTTCAACAAGTAGGGCTACCTGTATTTGCCATTGAAGTATTGGCTGACTCTCCTCCACCTAGTGCTACTTGTCACGTCAGCTATAAAATTACCAGTCAGTGGAATAACGGTTTTGGTGCAGAGGTGGTGATTAGCAACCTCGGTGACGCTTGGCAGAGCTGGACAGTGACTTGGGATATGTTAAATGGTCAAAAGATCACTGAGTTATGGAATGGCAGTTACACGCAAACGCTAGGTGCTGTCAAAGTAACCAATACCACTTGGAATGGTAGCGTTGCTAAAGGCGCTTCTACTCAGTTTGGTTTCAACGGTTCACACACAGGTATTAACGCTATTCCAACGAATGTCGCAGTGAACGGCGTGCTGTGTTCGGGTAACGCTGAGCCACCGCCGCCGCCCGTGGGGAGCTGTGAGGTAAAATATACCTTGGTATCTGAATGGAATACTGGCTATACCGCTGATATTGAAATCAAAAATACCGGTAACACTGTCAGCGACTGGATAGTCGCGTGGGATATGCCGGATACTCAGCAGATTATCCAATTGTGGAATGGCAATTACACACAGACGGCGCAGCATGTGGATGTCACACACAATGGCTGGAATCGCATCATTAATAAAGATGCTTCGCTGCAATTCGGTTTCAACGGTTCGCATCAGGCAATTAACCGCACCCCCGGCAATATTTCTCTCAATGGAGTGAAATGCAGCGGACAAGTTGATCCACCCCCGCCACCACCACCTTCCTGTGAGGTGACATACCGAATTCAGAATCAGTGGGCTAACGGTTTCACTGGCACGGTTGATATTAAAAATACAGGTATACCGTGGAACGGCTGGCAGACCACGTGGACGATGCCAAACGGGCAGAAGCTAACCCAATGGTGGAGCGGTCATTTTGCCCAAGCGGGTGATAAGGTCACTGTAACGCATGAAGATAGTAACAAAGTGGTACGTCAGGGTAATAATATCTCCTTTGGTTTCAATGCGTCGCATACGGGTATCAACCCAGCGCCGATTGATGTCGCGGTGAATGGTACACGTTGTGGTGGTCAATCGGACACCGTGGTATTACCACCCAAAGCCCCTAGCGCACTACAAGGCACTTTAGTTGCCAATAATGCCGAATTCAGTTGGCAAGACAACAGTGCTGATGAGGCCAATATGGTGTTGGAACGCCGTGAAAATGCAGGTAACTGGTCAGTATTGGCGACCTTGCCAGCCAATACGGTGACGTATCAGGATAGCAATTTACTAGTGGGGGTGGCTTACGAATACCGGGTGAAAGCCGTCAATATTGCTGGTGTATCTGTTTACAGCAATACAGTTAGTGTCAAGTGTCGGGATAATAACGACATCCGTGCCACCATGTTGGTTAACAATTGTGTGGCTTGTCACGGCACGGATGGCTACAGTTCCGGCCCCGGTATACCGTCCATCGCGGGTATGAACAAGGATTACCTGATCCGCACCATGAAGGCTTACCGCACGGGTGATCGTGCTTCCAGTGTGATGAGCCGCATTGCCAAGGGTTACACCGATACGCAAATCGAGCGCATGGCGGATTATCTTGCCAAACTGCCTTACAAAGCCAATAAGCAGACGACGGATGCTGCACTTGTGGCACGCGGCAAGGCAGTGCATAAAAGCAACTGCCAGTTCTGCCATGCCGATACGGGCAACAATGCTGCATTTACCAAGACCTTGTTGGATGGGCAGTGGTCTACCTATTTGCACGCCACGCTGGAAGATTATTACGCCGGACGTAATAAAAATGTGCCAGTGGAAATGGCGAATCAGATGAAAAATCTTAAGCCATTGTTCGGTGATGATGTATTACTGGCTCTGGCGCAGTACTACGCATCGGATAAAACCGGGGGGGATTCCGGCGGTAGTGGCGGCAGTGATCCCACGGTGTTGCCGCTTGCGCCTTCGCAATTGACTGCCACGCCAGTGGATAACAGCAAAATCAACCTAGGCTGGAAAGACAATAGCGGTAATGAAACCGGCTTCCGTGTCGCACGTCGTGATGTCGGTGATACCGATAGCGCTTGGGTAACAATTGCAGAGTTGGCTAGCAATGCCCAAGCCTACGCCGATAGCACGGTAGTCATGGGTACGGCTTACGAATACCGAGTGTCAGCTTTCAACACCAAGGGCAGTGCTGCCAGTGGTGTGGTCAGTGCTGTTTTGCAAACGGTGTTGCAATACGGTCAGGCTGAATACCAGCGCCAGGGCTGCGCCAGTTGCCACGGTGTGGATGGCAAAGGTGGTTTTACCAATTTGCCCATGACCAAATATACCAGTAGCCAGATGACGGCACTGACTCGCATTATTCACGACACCATGCCACCGGGTAATCCGGGTGCGTGCCAGAATGGATGCGCCTCGGCGATTGCTAGTTACATTACCGAAGTGCTGACACCCAATGCGAATGGTGGCGGCGGTGGTGAGCAAGCCTGTGTGGGTTCACCGCCATCGGGTGTGCGCAGCCTGCGCTTGTTGACGCGCCAGGAATACCAAAATACCGTCAATGACTTACTCGGTTTGCAGCTTGACCTGCTGCATAAATTGCCAGAAGAAAACCGCGTGGATGGTTTCGACAACAACGCCGCGCAGAACCAGATTACCAGTTTGCGCATGGAAGCCTTCCTCGGTCAGGCAGAACAACTGGCAGCCCAAGCCGTACTGCAAAGCTGGAATAAGCTGTTGCCTTGCACCCAGCAGGATGCGGTGTGTGGGCGGCAGTTCATCCAGACTTTTGGCAAACGTGCCTTCCGCCGCCCATTGGCTACGGCTGAAGCGGATGCTTTCGCTGTCAATTTCAGCAGGATGGCGTTCCGCGATGCGGTGGAAAAAACCGTAATGGGTATGTTGATGTCACCGAATTTCCTGTATCGCTCCGAATTGGGCGAAGTGCAGGCGGATGGCACTTACAAGCTGACCTCGCATGAGGTGGCAAGCAGCTTGTCTTACCTGTTCTGGGGGAGTATGCCAGATGCGGCATTGATGCAAGCGGCTGATCAGAATGCACTGGAAACCCCGCAACAGCGCATTAGCCAAGCATCACGCTTGCTGGCTGATCCGCGTAGCCGTCAACAAGTGGGTAATTTCGTCGGGCAATGGTTGTTGAAAACCAACCCGTATGCGTTACCACCGAAAGACGGTAGCGTGTACCCGGCATACACTGATCAAGTAAAGCTGGCAATGTCGCAAGAGCTGATTCATTTCTTCAACCACGTCGCATTTGATTCCACGCAAACCTTCCGTGAGTTGTATGAAGCGGATTATGTCACTGCCAATGAAACACTGGCTGCTTTCTACCATCTGAGTGGCGTAACTGGTAACAGTTTCAGCAAAGTGCCGGTAACAGACGGTTCACGTCACGGCATCCTTACCCTCGGCGCGGTACTGGCGCGTTACGCCAATAGCAATGAATCGCATCCCTTCAAGCGTGGGCGTTTCTTCTTTGAGCGTGTGCTGTGTCATGACTTGCCTGAACCTGCCAATATGGGGGTAGTGGAAGCCCCTGATCCTGACCCGAATATGACCACCCGTGAACGTTTTGCCTTCCATAGCAATTCTGGAACGAGTTGTTTCAGTTGCCATCAATATCTGGATGGTCCCGGATTCAACTTTGAGAAATACGACGGTGCGGGGCAGTTCCGTCAGCTTGAAAACGGCAGTTTGGTCAACGCTTTTGGTATTTTACGTGGCATGGAAACCTTCACACCAACCGAGCAACTCAATGTGAATGATTTAGCGCACCTCAGTCAGTTGGTTGCCGATAGCCCGACTGCCGCGCAATGTCTGGCGAAGCAGTATTACCGTTACACCACCGGGCGCAGGGAAACCAGTGCCGACAGTTGCGCATTGGATAGTTACATCCAGACATACGCGGATAATGGCTACAACCTGCAAACCATGCTGTTGGGCATTGTCAATGCGCCTAACTTTACACTGCGTCGGGCGCAATAAGGGGGAATGGCGATGAGTACTAGCAACGAACGGCGGGCTTTTCTGAAATGGGCAGTGGCGGGAATAGGTGCAGCGGCATTGCCGTTTGCAAGCATGGCTTATGCTAACACTGCGCCCCGTCGCGCTATTTTTGTGTATTTCCCTGACGGGATGCGCCCCGAAAACTGGCACGCGCAAGGCACAGGAACCAACTTTATCCTGCCACGCATGACCGCGCCGTTGGAGCGGGTGCGTCAGCATTGTGTATTCCTCAGTGGCGTGGATATGTTAGGGGCAGGTTCAACCCATGAAGGTGGCATCTTAAAACTGCTCACGGGTGCAGACGGGCGCAGCAATGATAAAGCCGTCAGTCTGGATTATTATTTAGGGCAAACCTTCAAGACGCAAACCATTAAGCCCCACTTAAACCTCAATATCGTGCCCGTATGGGATAGCGCAGGCGTTACGTTTGATTTTAACGGATTACGGCTTGCCCCTGAAGCCAACCCACTGTCAGCGTTTGAGTCGTTGTTCGGCACGAATGCCAATAGTAATCTTCTGGCACAACGTCGCTTAAGTGTTATCAGTCAGTCGCTTAGTGAAATTAATGCTTTGCGTAATAAACTCGGCGCGGTGGAAAAAGCCAAGCTGGATACGCACGTCGAATCCTTGCGGGAACTGGAACGCAAGCTCGCAGGCAATACTGGCGGTTGTCCAGCATGGAATTTTAACCCGACCGGT
The DNA here is from genome assembly GCA_040415395.1 of Candidatus Thiothrix namsaraevi. GTDB lineage: Bacteria > Pseudomonadota > Gammaproteobacteria > Thiotrichales > Thiotrichaceae > Thiothrix > Thiothrix namsaraevi. The sequence goes on along the minus strand of JBEUIR010000013.1, from coordinate 3,513 downwards.
TTCAAAGTGACCCGCACCGGCTTTTGGAATAACCCGGAATACCGCGATAAGCATTACATGGGAGTGGTCAGCAGCTTACAAATGGATGTGGCGGTTCACGCACTCGCCTGTGATCTAACCCGCGTTGTCACCCTTACGTGGGGGCATTCGGTGAATGAGTCAGAAATTCCCGAATCCGGCAGTGGCATGACTTGCCACGGGGCATCGCATTCCGGCGGTGAGGATTTCATTAAAATCAAGGCTTGGTATACCGAACAACTCGCCCGCTTGATTGAGCAACTCGCCAGTGTGTCCGAAGGTAACGGTACGTTGCTGGACAACACTCTCATTTTTGTGGGCAGCGATCTGGCACATGGGGGCTGGCATAACCATGCCGATATGCCGTTCATTATTGCCGGTGGTAAGAGTGCGGGCATCAATGGCGGGCGTAGCTTGCGTTTCACCGCCACCCCGCACAATAAAATACTGGTGTCCATTGCCCAATTTATGGGGCAGGACATCAACCGTTTCGGCAATCAAGACAGCAATCCGGGCGCATTGCCCGGTTTGATCGGTTAGGAGGGGCAGACCATGATGGCAACGCATAATAGCCAGCGCAGAACATTCCTGAAAACGCTGGCAGCCGGAGCAGCCGTCAGTGCTTTTGGTTTCCCCGCGATTGTCGGGGCAGTCGGTCAGCGTGTGGTGGTGATTGGTGGAGGAACCGGCGGGGCAACCGTTGCTAAATACTTACGCCGCCTTGATAACACGTTGGATGTAACCCTGATCGAAAAAAATTCGATTTACACCACTTGCTACATGAGCAACGAAGTCTTGAGTGGCGACCGTACCTTGGAATCGTTGCAATTCAATTACGATGGCTTGAAAGCACACGGGGTGAAAATCGTTATTGATGAAGTCACTGGAATTGATTACGCCGGGCAATTGGTGTTAACCAAAGGTGGCACTAGCTACCCGTATGATCGCTGCGTAATGTCACCGGGGATTGATTTCCGTTACGAGCAGATTGCTGGTTACAGTGAAGCGGCGATTCAAACTGTCCCTCATGCTTGGAAAGCCGGGGCGCAAACGCTGGTGTTACGTGACCAATTACATGCCATGCCGAATGGCGGCACGGTAGTGCTTGCCGCCCCGCCCAACCCTTACCGTTGCCCGCCTGCGCCGTATGAACGTGCCAGCCAGATTGCTTATTACCTGAAAAAGCATAAGCCCAATTCTAAAGTGATTATCCTTGACCCCAAACCCAGTTTTACTAAGCAAGCCCTGTTTGAACAGGCATGGACGGAGCTGTACGGCTACAAGAGCAGCAATGCCCTGATTGAATGGTGGTCAGGCGATACTAAAGCCGCCGGGGTGGTGGAAGTGGATGTGGCTTCCAAAACGGCTATTACCCAGTTCGGCGACCGAGTGCAGGGGGCGGTGCTGAATGTGATTCCACCGCAAAAGGCGGGCAAACTGGCGTTTGATGCTGATCTGGTGGATAGCACTGGCTGGTGTCCGGTCAACAAGCTGACCTTTGAATCGACTCGCCACCCTAAAGTGCATGTGATCGGTGATGCCTGCATGGCGGATTCCTTGCCCAAATCCGGTTTTGCGGCGAATTCCGAAGCCAAGGTATGCGCCTCTGCCATCCACGCGCTACTGAATGGGCTGGAACTCGAAAGCCCGTCATTTTCCAACGGCTGTTACAGTCTGGTGGGGAAGGATTATGCTATTTCCGTGGTCGGTGTGTATCGCCTGTCAGAGGATGGCAAACTGGTAGAAAACATTCCGGGCAGCGGTGGCGTTTCCTCTGCCACAACAACTGCCCAAGACCGCCTGTTTGATGCCAGTTATGCGTATAGTTGGTACAACAATTTTACGCAAGATGTGTTTCGCTAAGGTCGTTAGCTGTTCCCCGGCTGCACGTCGATGCGGGTGATTTCACCATCCGCGTCGAGGTGGATGAATAATTGAATCGGGTTGCAGCACACTTGGCAATCTTCGTAATAATCCTGACTGCCTGCGGTATGATCGATTTCGATACCAAAATCCGAATGGCAGTAAGGGCAGGTGATGTCGGCATAGGTGATAGCCTGCGACATGGTAATTAATCCTCCAAAAACAATTGCATAACCACATTCAGGAATTGCCAGCCGGTCGCTGTTGGGCGGATGTGGTCGCCGTTAAATTCCAGCAAACCGCGCTGCAATGCCTGCTCCAGCCCCGCCTTGAGGTGATCGGTCGCCAGACCCGTGCGCTCGGTAAACAGGCTCAAGGGAAACCCTTCCCGCAAGCGCAATGCATTCAGCATGAATTCAAAGCTTAAATCCGCTGGGGTAAGTGTTTGCTCACCACTGCGCGATTTGCCCTGCATGGCTTGCTGCATGTAGTCGGCGGGTTGGCGGTGGTTGTGGTAGCGGGTAATCGTACCGTGCGCGGGGTGGGTTATTTTCCCGTGTGCGCCTGCACCGATCGCTAGATAATCACCGAATTCCCAGTAGTTTCTGTTGTGCCGACATTCAAAGCCCGGTCTGGCGTAGGCGGAAACTTCATACTGAGTATACCATGACGATTTGATGAATTGTTGCCCTGCCTCCTGAATTTCCGCGACTAAATCATCGTCGGGTAAAGGCGGCGGTCGTTGGTAAAATAAGGTGTTGGGTTCGAGCGTCAGTTGATACCAAGATAAATGCGTGGGTTGCAGGGCGATGGCTTGCTGCAAGTCGTCGAGTGCTTCTGCTACGGTTTGTTGAGGCAAGCCGAACATCAGGTCTAGGTTGAAATTGTCAAAACCGGCGGTACGCGCAATATCGGCAGCGCGGAGGGCTTCGTCACGGTTGTGGACACGCCCTAGGGCTTGCAAGTGTTGGGCGTTGAAACTTTGGATGCCGACCGAAAGGCGATTAATGCCAGCTTCCCGAAACCCACGGAATTTATCTTGTTCAAATGTGCCGGGGTTGGCTTCCAGCGTGACTTCGATAGTGGGGCGGAACGGGAGCAGGGCGCGGATGCCACAGAGGAGTTCGTCGATACTTTCCGCTGAAAACAAACTCGGTGTGCCGCCGCCGATGAAGATGGATTCGAGCTTGCGTCCCCAAATGTGCGGGAGTTCGTTGGCAAGGTTGGTGAGTAGGGCTTGCACGTAGGCTTTTTCGGGCAAGCCGCTGGGAGCAGCGTGGGAATTGAAATCGCAGTAGGGGCATTTGCGGATGCACCAAGGGATGTGAATGTAGAGAGATAAGGGGATGTGAGTCATGCAGGGTTTACCTGTTTACGGCGATAGGCTTGGGCAGGATGATTGAGTGTTTCAGGGTAACGCAGTTCAATCATACCTAATGCAATTAGGGGGCTGATATGGCGGTGACGTAAGTTATACGGTTCACGGTCGAGCAGGCTTGCCAGTATTTGGATGGGGATAAAGTCCCGTTCGCATAGCTGTAAAATAATCTGTTGCATTGCTGTGGCAGGTAAATGTTTGTTGGTACGGGCGGGAACGGCTTATATTTGGTGGAAGGCTGTTTCAACATGGCA
>JBEUIR010000012.1:0-18627 GCA_040415395.1 Candidatus Thiothrix namsaraevi | reverse complement strand
AAGGTTGCATTGCTCATCCTTTTGACTGGTTAATTGTCGACTATAACAGTTACCCCTTAGCGCAACGGGGACTACTGGATCAGGTATTGGGGCGTATAAACACCCTAACACCCCCTGTGCATCTGTGCAATATTTCCTCGCAAACCAGCAATTGCTCGCAATGCAACCTTCTCAATTTGCCTAAACATTGCACTTGTTTATTCAAACCCATTACCCAAAGCAAATTTCTGAGTTTGTTAGCGGCACCGCAAACATCAACAGAAACAGCATTCTTACTCAGTGAGTCCTCGCCAATCGCATTGGCACGCCAAGCACAGGCCGATGTTCTCCAAAGGGGAACGCACATACTGGTGGTAGAAGACCATAAGGTAAATCAACTGGTGGCGAAAGGGATGCTGGCAAAATTAGGCTATCGCGTCACCTTAGCCGAAGACGGCTTTCAGGCACTCGATAAAGTCCGTACTCAGACATTTGACTTGATTTTGATGGATATTCAAATGCCCGGCATGAGTGGCGTCGAAACGACCCGGCATATCCGGGCGGAGTTTCCTGATTCTTCCATTCCGATTATCGCGCTAACCGCTAATGCCATGAAAGGCGATGAACTGGAATACTTGCAAGCCGGTATGAATGCCTGCCTGACCAAACCCATCCAGTTGGATGTACTCGCGGCCTCACTCAAGGAATGGTGTCCAGTCACAGCCTAACGCTCACTAATAATAAAAATCAGGAGGAATACCGCCGATGAATACCATCTCACACATTTTGCTCAGTATGTTGCTGGTACTGGTTACTTACCTAGTGGTTCAAAATCAACAACTGCGGGCAGAAGTTGATGTCATTAGCACCACACAAAACAGTGCTGCCGGGGTCTTGGCAGAAACACTCACGCCCTTAGCCACCAAAATTGATGCGATCAATACCGTCACCAGCAAAATTGGCAAAGAAGCCGATGACGCCGCCAATCAGAAACTTGCCGCCCTGCAAAAGCACCTCGACTTGTACAAATTGATCGGCACACTCAACCAAGCCAATCAATTACGCGCCGAAGGCAAAGGTGCCGAAGCCGCAGAAAAACTCGTCAGCACCAAGAAACCCATCTGGGAGGCGGGTGAAACTTTTGCTGCACACAAAGCCAAGTTGCAAGGGTTAATGGGTACGCTCGACACACTCAGCGCCGCATGGAAAAGCGGTGACACCAGCACAGCACCGGATGAAGTGCACAAAACCCTAGAAGCCGTCTTAGGAGAGTTAAGCAATGAACAAAAATAATCTCAAGGTAGCACTCGCTTGGTTAACTGGCTCAGTCTTGGCTGGCGCTTTAATCTTCTTCATTAACCACAGTACTCCACCCTTGGCGAACGCTGTGGCAGCGGACGATTCCCCCAGCTTATTACAAATGCTAAAAACCGGCTCCACCTCTGGGCGTAACGACACGTTTTGCGCCCTCACCAGCGGCCCCGACAAAAGTTGCTTAGGCTCACCCCAAGCCTTGTGCAGCAAAGATCTGGAAATGGCAAAAATTGCTTGGAAATACTTTGAAAACAACTACAACCCGACCACGGGTTTGTATAACGCAGCGGATAAATACCAGTCCACCACCATGTGGGATACTGGCTCGGCACTGGCGGCAACCATTACCGCGCACGATCTTGGCTTAATTGACGAGAAAACCTTTGATGAGCGCATCCAAGCCATGTTCAAAATATTAACGACGATGGAGTTGTTCAACAAGGAAGCACCCAACAAGGTATACCATACCGGCACAGGGGCAATGGTGGACTACCGTAACCAGCCAGCCCCGGATGGTATCGGCGTTTCCATCCTCGATCTGGCGCGGATTGTTTCCTGGCTAAATACCTTGAGTTGTATGCACCCTAAATACGCCTACCCGTCGAAAAAAGTGCTTGAACGCTGGGACATGACCCGCCTGATCAAAGACGGGCAAATGTTTGGTTTATACCGTGACCCCGCTTCCAAGGAAAAAGCCATTGTGGTGGTGCAAGAGGGGCGACTGGGGTATGAACAGTACGCGGGCAAGATTTTCCGCGAACTGGGTTATGACCAGCAGATTTCGGCGACCTACAACAATAAATTCCGGGCTGTCACCAACATTTATGACGTACCCATTGCCTATGACAGCCGTGACCCACGTGATTTGGGGGCATACAACTACGTGGTAACAGAATCGTATGCGATGGATGTGGTGGAAAACGGTATGGATGCTGAAAACCAGCCACTGCTGGCAAACATCTATGAGGTGCAAAGACGGCGTTGGCAAGACACCGGCATTGTCACTGCGGTGTCGGAAGACAATCTCGACCAGAAACCTTACTTTCTCTACAACACCATTTTCACTGCGGGTCTGCCTTGGAACGCTACCACGGACAATGGTGTACGCTACGACAGCCTCAAAACCATTTCGGTAAAAGCGGCATTGTCCTTGGCAATTTTGTTCCCCGAAGACCCGTACAGCAAGGAGCTGGCATACACCGTCGGCACTGCGTATGACCCGGAACGCGGCTGGTATTCCGGGATTTATGAAAACGGTGGTGGTTACAATAAGGCGATTACTGCCAATACCAATGGCGTCATCATGAGTTTGCTGCTGTACAAAAAGTACGGTGAATTTTATCCGATCTGCAAACGCTGTGAACGCGGTATCAAATAAAAGCCTGTTGCTGCTAGTAACAGGGAGCTGTTTATGGATGCCAGTAACGCTGGCACAGCCTCCCCTGCTGCAAACGCTGGAAAAACTTGCTTGCGCGGCTGACAGGCAAGTGGCAGCAAGTCAGCTTGAGCGGCTCTTCAATATCTCTGCGCCCGGTCAGCAGTGGCCGGATGAATGGCTGGGCAAGCAACCGGGGCAAGCCAGCTTGCACGCGGGGACACTCGACATTGCCCTGCACACCCTGCAACAAACCGTGAACCGCTTTCCCGATTTACGTACCACCGCCGAACAGGTCGCGTTGCAATGGGATTATTGTGACGTGCTGGAGGAGCAAGCGTTTTATGACCTGCGACTGCAATCCTCCGGCTTGAATAAAACCCCTGCGGGTGACGCGCCGTTGAAATGGGCAGGTTTCCGGGGATGGGGATTTCTGACACCGGATCCGCCTGAGCGTTTTGTACCATTATTGCTGGATGAAATCCGCATTGCTCCCAGCGCGTATCACTTGTTCCTGCACCAAATTTACCGCAAGCAATGTTTTCCGCACCCTGAAACCGGTTTGCTGGCGCGGGAAGAGACTACCCCGGATGCCAGCCAGCGCAGGGAGCAAGTTACGTCGATGCCGATACCCGCAGCATTAGTGACTCCGTATCCGTTTACATGGCAACCGCTTTGCCCGGCTGAAAAAATCCAACGTGTTGCAGCAGTTCCAGCAAAACCAACGGTAGCAAAAACACCCCCTCCTGCTACGCTCAAGCAGATTGAAACACCTCGCACGACTACCTCGAAAGCTGTTGCACCAGGTATCGCTGCATCAAGTACCACAACACCACCACGCACCACTCGACCAAGAGCAACGACCGCTGTACCAACAGCGATAATACCGCCGCTTGCGTCTTTACCTATCGAAGCACCACCCGTTGCGCCAACCATTACTGCCCCCCTCCCCTCATCAACACCAAAAGCAGCAGAACCCAAAAAAACTACCGAATCATCAACGGAGCGTGCGCCAACGGCAGACATGGTATTACCCGCCGTGGTTGCGGTTTCTGCTACGGGCGACATGCCTATGGATATACCCATGTATGTGGAAGCTCAAACCGATGATGGCATTCAATCACACAGTACAACCGGCATTATTGATCGCAAAAAAAATAAATCCAAACTGCGGATCGCGGGCAGTTTTGCCGACAGTGTATCGCTCAAAGATGGCAGCAACACCCTTTCCACCAGCGTCACTTGGTCGCCCAAACCTGACTGGTTTGTCAGCGGCAATGCGTCACTCAAGAATGGTGAGCCGGGCTATGCTTGGAGTGCAGGGTACGCTGATCACAAGCCGGGTGGCTGGTCAGCCCAAATCAATAACTGGGGGCCACTCAAACCCGGTGACGGCTTGGGGCTGGACAAGGCGGTAGTCAATATCGAGCACAAGGTCAAATCCACCACCCTGAAACGCAACAAGCTGGCAGCATCGACCAACCTCAGCATCCCGGTAAAAGGCAAGCCCAGCCTGAGCGGGACACTCCAATGGAACCCCACCCCGCACGTGTATGCCCGCACCACTGCCAGTGTGCCGCTGGAAGGCGGCAATCCCAACTGGAATTACGTGGTCGGCTACAGCAACCCCAAAAAACTGGGTAAGTGGAAAGTCGAATACAGCAATTACGGCACGAATGCGTTCCCCGGTGATAACTTCAAGGATGGTGCGGTGACTGTCAGCCGGGGCTGGCAGTTTTAAGGGGGGTGAGAAGCCTGTCATTCTTTGCCGCAAAAATAGTTACCCGTAATTCCATATCCGCAATCATTTCAATAAGCGGCTTTTTCCCAGATAACTTCTCACTTTCTGCCAATATCACATCCACCCCAGAACCACGCCGATCCATCAGGTATTCGCGCCCTAAACCGCTATCGCGCACAGGATAGTAACGGGAAAACAAGCTGGAAAGCACATCATTGCGCGGCAAGGACATGGCCTGCATGGATTCCACCGTCATGGAATTGGGCAATGCGCCCGGTGAATACAGTTCCAGTCGATCTGCGAACATGTGCAAGCGGATGCGCCCACCCCAAATCGAGTAATCACGGTGAACGATGGCATTAACAAGTGCTTCAAATACTGCCCGTAAGCTGTATTGCGGATAATCGACCCGCCCGAATTCTTTACGCGCTGGCACTTTCATATTCAGGCGCACGAAGTCGAACGCATCCCACAGTTGCCGATCCAGTGGGCCATCAAAATCCTTGGCATCCAGTTGTTCGTTGGGGTCATTGTTGACACCGCTGTAAGCCACCGCCTGAATGTATGCCGATGGCAACCAATTCACCGGCTTTTCGGTACACAACAATACACCCGCAATAGACAAGCATTCTTGCCCTTCCAAATCAGCCAGCAAGTGCAAGCGGCGTAATTGCTTGCGCTCATCGCCTTCATGCTGGCGCAGAAAACGCCGCAACAACAATGCATCCGCATCATCCAGCGATGTATCGGCAACACCCTGTTCCTCAAAGCGGATTAAGCGTGCTTGGCTACGTTGCTGAAATAGACGCGCCAAGACATCCGGGGTCAGCTTACGTTTGCCATCGGCAACCCGCCGAAAATACCCATTCGCACTTTCATGTATCCACAAACTGCGCGGCACACTCACGACGATAACCGTGACCCTTTCACCCGCAGCATTGGGCAGCTCAACGTTCTCGGTGAGGATTTCCAGTGGCGGGGTAATGCGGTCGTTAACAATGCCCCGCAACCACGATTTCAGCGTTTCCATTTGTTCCGCCGGAATGCCCGTAGCCGTCAGTGTTTTGTCATCCACGCCCAACACCAGCGTACCGCCGTTAGCATTGGCAAACGCCGCGAGTTCGTCAGACAAACCGTCAGGATGCGGCTCAATCACTTTTTGTGCGCCACGAAACACGATTTGCTTGAGTTCCAGCGTGGAGTCTTCCCCCAAGCGGATGCGTTGTTGCAAGGTTTGGCTGTCCATTTTGCGTGTTTTAATCCATCGTTTTGTGGTGAATCCTAGACTATAGCAACAAATGGATGCGTTTCGTTAAAACTTCCCCGCCGCCAAACACTGCTTCTTATTCTGATTAAACGCCAGAAACTCCGGTGTCAGCGTCACCCCTTTGCCACACTGCTTGCATTGCTGATTCAGCGCCCCGTACAGCTTATGCAGCAGCACTGACAAAATCACCCCGTTGGTATTCGCGGTAGTTGCCTTGTTCAAACCGAGTTCGGGGTTTTCGTAAATGCCGGAATACCAGCCACCTTTGGGGTTTTTGGCAGCTTGCACCGCTCCCAGCAACACCTTGCTGTATTCACGTTCTGGGAACAAATACGCCATCGAAATCGCGGCCTTCACCGAAACCGTGCGCAACGCCGACATGTCTTCGCCCTTATCGGTAATCGCAGCCCAAGGGATGTCATCGCTGAAAATGGTGTTGTAAACAAAGTAAGGTTTACGGTCGATATTGTCTTCGGAAACTGCCGTGACAGTGCCGGTCTGTTCCCAGCGGCTTTGCTGTACCTGATAAATGGTTTCCAGTAGCGGTTTGTTTTCGCTATCCACCCCGTGTTCCATTGCATCCATCGCGTAAGATTCGGACACCACGTAATTATGCGCCCCCAAGAACGTGGTGGAAGGGTAATTATCCGCTGCATTCACCAATCCGATTTCCGGCTGGCGGTTGTTCTCGAAATATTGCCATGCCAACTTTGCCATTGCCCGATCACGTTCATCCAGTTGCCCAATGCGGGCGGGGCAATGCTGGGGGGCGGCTTTGGGCGCTTCGGCAGCATGGGCGATATTCAGCCATACGCTGCAACACAGGATCACGGGTAAGGTCAGGGTGAAGCGCAGCATGGTTGTTGTTATTCCGGCTCTTGGGGAAGATCAGATTCTTACCCCACAATCATCGGGTGTCAATTGCAGTCGGATAAACTCACCTGTACTATACAAGACATCATAACAATAATGGATAACAAGCTATGTTATTAAAATACCTGCTGGCAGTGCTTTTTTCCACACTTTGCATCAGCAGCGTCTATGCCAATGAAGTCAAACCTGAACCTTACCCCGCTTGCCCTGATACGCCAGTGCCGGTAGGCAAGGAAGATTACCAACCCAGCAATCTGTCCTTGCAAGGCTTAACTGGGCTATACATCAATCTCGACGACGTAATCAACAGTGCCACACCCAAAAACGTCAAGTTGCAAGCTGACCTGAAAGACGCGGTGGTCAAGCGGCTGGAAAAAGCCGGAATGCACCTGCTCAGCAAGGAAGCGCTGGAGAAAACGCCTGGCCAACCGGAAATGAGCATGTTTCCCAGCTACCCCAAACATCTGGAGCCATTCAAACCGGGCGAACCGCGCATTGAATACAACGCCCAATGTTGCACCGCTAGCATCTGGACATCCTTCACCCAAGGCGGAAGCACGCTGCGCCATCCGCTGCTCAACCACAAATTAGCGACTTGGGGTGAAGGTCACAACACCACCGATTGCAGCGACACTGGAAAATGGCTCAGCGAAGTCGTGCTGAGAACCGTGGATAATTTCATTGCCGCCAAACAAAAAGCTGATAAAGATTACCAAGTCTGGCAGAAAAAACAGGGGGAGACACCCGCAAAACCCAAGGCAGATACTCCGCCCGACAGCACTGACAAATCCCAAAAAGATACCCCACCCGTCAGTGACAAACCCGCAACAGATACTCAACCCGTCGCCAGCACTGACAAACCCGTCGAATTGCGTGAAACCACGGATGCCGAAGCACTCGCCTGCGATACCGCCATTTTGCTGTACGCGGAAATTTTCCCGACCGCCGCCGCCAGCATCAGTGACACCAAGGGCGGGATTTTAGAAAAAATCGCCGACAAGATGAAAGCCTGCCCACAATACCGTTACCGCATCGAAACCCACGCCGACCAGCGTTCCAGCCATGAATACAATGATGTGCTTTCAGCCCGGCGGGCAGTCGCTATCCGCAATTATCTGGTCGATAACGGGGTGGATGAAGAACAATTTGACCTGCGCTTTTACGGCAAGCGCAAGCCGTTGGTGGAAGGTGATAATGAAACCGCTTGGGCAGCCAATCGGCGCATCATGATCACGCCGATCAAGCCAAAATAATACCCACGCAGTCACTGCTGGATTCGGCTTAATGTGGAATCCAGCGGAACAAAAATTCTTTTTTCAGCATGACCCACACCACCGCCAGCAAACCAATATGCAGCGCGGTATTGATCCAAAAATCCTTATATCCCGGCAACGGTGTATTCATAATCGCCAGCAGCAGGAAGATATGGACAAAAAACACATACAACGATGCCTGCCCTAACGGAATAAAAAACCACCCCAAAGCGCGGTTAAACGGTCGCCAGCACACCGTCAGTAGCGCGTAAATACTGATAAACAGCACCACCACATTCAACAAACGCCCAATACCGATCTTGCTTTTGGAAAAATACTCATTATTGAGGTAATGGAAGGTTTCCGCCGGAATCATATTCAAGGCAATCCACTGAGGGATGTGCGGCAATGGATGATTCCAAGTCAAAAACATGAATAGAGCTTTTATTTCGTAAGGGTTCATCCCCACGAATTGCTATTTATCATAAGGTTGACTAGGCTCTCTGCAAACCATCCGTACAGGCATTCTCCATGACTGAAGCGCAGACTTTTCAGCTCCACACCACCTACCAGCCCGCTGGCGACCAACCCGAAGCGATTCGCTCGCTGGTCAACGGCTTAAACGATGGCTTGCTGCACCAAACCCTGCTGGGGGTAACAGGTTCGGGCAAAACATTCACAATGGCGAATATCATCCAGCAAACCCAGCGCCCCGCGATTATTCTGGTACACAATAAAACGCTGGCAGCCCAGCTTTACGGCGAAATGAAGGAATTCTTCCCCAACAATGCGGTGGAATACTTCGTTTCGTACTTCGATTATTACCAGCCGGAAGCCTATGTGCCGTCCAAAGACGTGTACATCGAAAAAGATTCCGCCATCAATGACCACATCGAGCAAATGCGCCTTTCCGCCACGCGCAACCTATTCGAGCGCAAAGATGTCATCATTATCGCCACGGTTTCATCCATTTACGGCTTAGGCGACCCCGAATCGTATTTGAAAATGCTGCTGATTCTGGTGCGCGGCGACCGCATCGACCAACGTACCCTGCTACGTCGCCTTGCGGAAATGCAATACAGCCGCAACGACCTAGACCTGCAACGCGGCACGTTTCGGGTACGCGGCGAAGTCATCGACATTCACCCCGCCGAATCTGACAAAGAAGCCATCCGCATCGAACTTTTCGACGACGAAATCGAAAATCTTAGCTATTTCGACCCACTGACCGGCGAAGTGCTGCGCCGCGTGCCACGCCTCACCGTTTACCCCAAAACGCACTACGTCACTCCGCGTGAAGTGCTGTTAGCCGCCATCGACTACATCAAAGCCGAACTCAAAGAGCGCCTCAAAGTATTACGCGAAAACGACCGCTTAGTCGAAGCGCAACGCCTCGAACAGCGCACCCAATACGACATCGAAATGATCGTCGAAACCGGCTACTGTTCCGGCATCGAAAACTATTCGCGCTACCTCTCGAAACGCCCTGCGGGTGAACCACCACCGTGCTTATTCGATTACTTGCCGCGCAATGCCATCGTGTTCATCGACGAAGCCCACGTCACCATCCCGCAATTCGGCGGCATGTACAAAGGTGATTATTCGCGCAAAAGCACACTGGTCGATTACGGCTTTCGCCTGCCCTCCGCGCTCGACAACCGCCCGCTGCGCTTTGATGAATTCGAGAAACTGATTCCGCAAGCCATCCACGTTTCCGCCACCCCCGGCACGTATGAGCTGGAACATTCCGACAATATCGCCGAACAAGTGGTACGCCCCACCGGACTCGTTGACCCAGAAGTAGAAGTTCGCCCCATCATTTCACAAGTCGATAACGTCATGTCGGAAATCAGCGAACGCGCCCGCCGCAACGAGCGGGTACTGGTCACTACCCTGACCAAACGCATGGCGGAAGACCTCACCGATTACCTAATGGAACACGGTATCAAGGTGCGCTACCTGCATTCTGACATTGACACCGTGGAGCGCGTCGAAATCATCCGCGACTTACGCAAAGGCGAGTTTGATGCACTGGTGGGGATTAACTTACTGCGGGAAGGCTTGGATATACCAGAAGTGTCACTGGTAGCGATTCTGGATGCGGATAAGGAAGGTTTCCTACGCTCCGAACGCTCCCTCATCCAAACCATCGGACGCGCCGCCCGCAATTCCGAAGGCAAAGCGATTCTGTACGCTGACAAAATCACCGAGTCGATGCGCAAAGCGATGAGTGAGACCAGCCGCCGCCGCACTAAACAGCTTGCCCACAATGAAGCGCAGGGCATTACCCCGCAAACCATTCGCAAACGCATTGCCGATGTGATGGAGGGCGCTTACGCCAATGCCACCAAGGGCAAAACACGCAGCGAAAAGAAAGTCGCCGAAGACGCGGCAGAATACCGCAGCTTAACGCCCGATCAGGCACTCAAGCAAATCAAAAAGCTGGAAGAAAAAATGTTCCAGCACGCCAAGAATCTGGAGTTTGAACAAGCCGCATCAGTCCGGGATCAGATTGGACACATTCGGGCGCGAGTCTTCGGGCTGGAGTAGGTCGGACTTTAGTCCGACAATCAGCGTGAATGCTGGCTATTACGGAAATGTCGGGCTGAAGCCCGACCTACGCTTTTTGCTCGAATTCAGTCTTCAGCGTGGTGTAATGCTGGGCAAACATCACTTCCAGCTCATCAATCACCACCGTCGCTGATTTGCCATGTATGACGTGCGCGGTCATCAGGCTGGAGGTTTCATTTAATAAACGCTCACGTGGAACCATTGGATAAGTAGCCGTCAGGCGTTTAATCGCTTTGACCACGCTTTCCTGCTCCGGGCGCTCAATGCTTTCTGGTGAAGGGAATTCGGTCATGGGTTCAAGGTCAGGCGTGGGCGAACCTGCGAGAAATTCGGCAAACCGCAGCAGGGTTGCTTGATCGTTTGAACTCATGTTGCGGTATAGCTTGCGAAGGCGCTTTTCTTCGGCAGAGCCGGTTGATTGTGGCATACCGGGTAACATGGGGTTTCCTGTGTGATGCAAATAATCCGGGGTACAGCACGATACGCTGTACCCAGCACGGACTTACTTCTGCTTTTTGAGGTTTTCGCAATAACTGCGGGCAAACTCCAACAGCTCTTCCATCGCACGGACTTTGAACTTCTGGCGCTGGCGCACGAAAGAAAAGTCGCGGGTCAATGGCGGATCCAGCGGGACAGAAACCAGTGAACAAAGACGCAGCTCTTTGCTAATGCTGGCGCTAGAGACAATGGAAACGCCCATGCCCGCTTCTACCGCACCTTTCACTGCCTCTGGGCTACCCAGTTCCAAGCAAGCATTCATTGCGTGCTTGTCCATGCCTAATGCATACAGGTAGTCGAGTACCACTTCACGTGTGCCTGAACCTTCTTCACGGCAGATAAAGGGGTATTCCAACACGTCTTTCAGCTTCACAGCCGTTTTGCTCGCCAGTGCGTGTGTCGGCGGAACGATCAGCACCAACTCATCCTGACGGCAAACTTCCACCAGCAAGTTTTTGTTGTTGACCACGCCTTCGACAACGCCAAGATCAATCACGTTGTTTTCCACCATTGACACAATGCCTTCGGTGTTGGATACACGCAAACGCAATCTGACATCGGGGTTCTTGGAATTGAACTCGCCCAGCAATGAAGGCAGCATGTATTCGGAAATGGTCGTGCTCGCACCAATGGTCAACGAACCACTGATGTCATTCGTCATTTCACGAATGGCATTTTCCATTTCGCTGTATTGCTCGAAAATACGCTCGGAATACTCGAACGTGATTTTCCCGGCTTCTGTGAGGGAGACGCGGTTGTGCGTCCGATCAAACAGACGAGTATCAAACTGATCTTCCAACTGACGAATCTGGAATGTGACCGCCGGTTGCGTCATGTGCAGCACTTCTGCTGCCTTAGTGAAGCTCAACAAGCGAGCTACTGCATGAAAGACCTGTAATCTTCTATCAGCCATATGATTACCTATTCTCCTATTACCAGTCCTAGCAAATTCCACAGGGAATCCATCCTTGCCATCCCTGTTCCGGTTATTCATTCCCGGATATTTACTACTGATCAATGTTTAAAAAAATCTATCAAAAACCTCGACTGTCACTACCAGAGGAATTTGTTATAGAGAGCATAGAACAATTTTCGCATTATGGTTAATGATATGTTCAGCTTTATGAATAAAATGATATACCGGTGATAAGTGGCGATAAACGGCGCAGCCTTTTACCCTACCACGTTACACACTTTTCTCCTTTCCCTCTTCCACTGCTTTAGCGGGTGACTCTGGCTGCTTGCCCGGAATACGCGGGTCATCATCATCCATCAAAATGCGATGTGCAGGCCCTTCCAAGTCATCGTACTGCCCGCTTTTGACGGTGTAAATAAAGGCTATCACCACGACAATCATCACGCCGAGTGCTATCGGAATCAGCAAGTACAAGGCATCCATCGCGTTACATCCCAACCAAACCTGACATTATAGACTAGAATCACTCATTTTTCAGGCGCAATGAATTAAGCACCACCACCAAAGAACTGGCGGACATGCCAATCGCTGCCATCCAAGGCGCGATCATGCCTGTCGCCGCCAACGGGATAGCCAACAGATTATAGGCAATCGTCCATAAAAAGTTCTGTTTAATAATGGTTTGCATCCGCCGCGAAGTACGCACCGCTAATGGTAACTGCCGTAAATTTTCAGACAATAACACCATATCCGCACTGGCTTGCGCTAATTGTGAGCCGCTACCCATCGCAATCGACACTGGCGCACCCGCCAGCACCGGCGCATCATTCACCCCATCACCGACCATTGCCACTACCGCACCCTGAGCTTGCAGATGATGCATGTACGCCAACTTGTCAGCGGGCAATTGACCACCGTGCGCATGGGCAATACCCAATTGCTGCGCAACGGCTGCGACAACACTAGGGGAATCACCACTAAGCAAGGTCACTGTGACCCCTTGGGCTTGCAGCTCTTCCACCATTTGTGCGGCTTCCGCACGTAGCTGATCCGCGAGACTAAACACGGCTAACCAGCCATCCGTTGAACCTAGGAAAACCTGTGAGCGGTCGCCAGCGGCTGACACCTTGTCAGGTAATGGGCATCCGGTTAATTCTGCCACGAATGTGTGCGTACCAAGGCGGTAATGCTTACCCGCATACACACCTTTCACACCCCGCCCTGATTCTGCCATCAGGTCGCTAACAGTTGCCGGGGTGTCACTGAGACGTACAATCGCGTGGGCAACCGGGTGTTCCGATGCCATTTCCAGCCCGGCGGCGATTTGCTGACAAACCTGTACAGGTTCAGCGCCCAAGGTTTGCACGTCAACCACTTCCAAACGACCGTGCGAGAGCGTGCCAGTTTTATCGAAAATAATGTGATTGACTCGTGCCAAGGTTTCCAAGGCATGACCACGGGTCGTCAGCACACCTTTAGAGGTGAGCAAACCGGTAGCGGCTGTCAAGGCGGTGGGGGTCGCCAGAGAAAACGCGCACGGGCAGGTAATAACCAATACCGACAGTGCAATCCAGAACGCTTCCGACGGCTGGTGTTGATACCACCAGGCAAACACTGCCGCTGCCGTCAGTAAAATCAACGGGACAAAGCGCGAAGCCACTTTCTCTGCCAAACGCGCCAATTCCGGCTTTTCGGCTTGCGCCCGTTCCAGCAAACGAATAATGGCAGCCAACACCGTACTATCGCCAACCTTGTCGACGCGCATTGTCAACGGGCTTTCCATATTGACCGTACCACCAACCAAAGCATCGCCCGGTTGTTTGTGGCAGGGCAGACTTTCGCCCGTCAATAGCGCCTCATTGGTGCTGCTTGCGCCATCGGTGACGACACCATCAGCCGGTACTACTTCGCCCGGTTTGATTAACACCTGATCACCCAACTCAAGTTGACTGACCGGAATCACTTCCTGCTCACCACCGCGCAACCGTGTCGCCGTCGCAGGCATTAAACGCACCAACTCCTCCGCCACTTGACCGGACTTATGCCGTGCCGCCATTTCCAAATAGCGCCCGGTCAGCAGAAAAAAGGTGAACATCGTGACTGAATCAAAATAGACTTCGCCGCCACCGGTGAAGGTTGCCCAAACACTGGCAGTAAACGCAATCCCGATTCCCAATGATACCGGCACATCCATGCCAAAGCGTCCGCGCCGTAAATCCCGCCATGCCGAAGTGAAAAACACCCTTGCGGAATAAAACACCACGGGTGTGGTCATCACCAGACTAATCCAGCGCAAAAAATCGCGCATTCCGGTATCCATATCCGACACCGCGCCGATGTACATGGCGATTGCAATCATCATCACTTGCATCATGCCCAAACCCGCGATGGCAATACGGCGCAAGGCAGCGGATTTTTCCTTTTTTTGCAAAGACTCAAGCCGACGCGGATCAAAGGGGTGGGCGTGATAGCCAATTTCGGAAATAGCCTGCAACACCTGGCTTAAATGCAGGCGTTCGTTATCCCATTTCAAGGTAGCGCGATGGGTAGAATAGTTAATACGGAAATCCAGCACCCCGTCGAGTTGCCTGACGTGATGCTCATTGAGCCAAACGCAGGCAGCACACACAATGCCTTCCAGAATCAGCGACGCTTCCCGGATATTTGCGCCGGTTTCGCGCACAAACGATTTCTGCAAATCCGGTGAATCGTAAACCTGTAATTGCCGCAATGCCTCCGGCACTAAATCATCGGGCTTATCGCTGATTTTGGTACGGAAACGGTAATAATCGGTGAGGTTATTGTCGACAATTGCCGTCGCCACCGCGTGACAACCCGTACAACACATTTGACGCGATTCTTTGTCAATATCAACACTGTAATGCGTACCGGGCGGAATGGGCTGACCACAATGAAAGCAAGCGCCGGAGGCTAGGTGTAAAGAGGTGTCACTCATAAGGGCTTAGGGTTTCTCTCCGACCCAAGTCTCGCCTTTCACTTCGTGCACTTCATCACCTCGCTTAACCGTCATCACCATATCCCATGCTCCCGGTGCAGGCAAAGCAATGGGTTGACCATAGAAACCGGGGGCAGCTTCCGGCAACTCCAAAGCGACATCCATTGCTTTATTGGAAGGGCGTAAAAAAGAAACCTTCACACGCCCGCCCATGACGGCTTGACCCGCTTTATCGGTCACGTGGATACGAAACATGCTCGCCTGATTCGGTTGTGGCTTTTCCAGCCAACCATCGGCGATCTGCCAACCACGTTCCTGCTGGGTTTTCAACTGACCAATGTAGTTATTATACAGGTCATATTTTTTCTGGTAGTCATTGGAAACCGTACCGGGGAAAGCAGAGGTAACATTTTGTGCGCTTTCACGGCGTGGTTCTGGCAAGAAATTGCGGATAAAATCAGCACTCGCACCACTGTTTGCCAAGGTAATAATCGTGGAGTCCACAATCACGAGTATCATGAAAAAGCCGATAATAATCCCCGGTCCCCAATGCAACCTGCCGCCATCGGTATCTGAGCCAGGTCGGTTGCCGACAATAATCCCCGGCAACACCGCTGCCATCGTGAAAAAGGCAAAGTGGATGGCGAATACATCCAGACCTCCCCAATACAACACTGCTAACGGCACATAAATCGCCAACACGACCAAAAATGTCAGCAATGACGCCAACTTACCGGGGCGTTTCAAGACTTTGTAAAACAAGACAAACAGGGCAAGCGAAACCAGTACGCCCACCCCTAATGTAAATGCTATATTTTGATTTTCCATGCAGCCTTACGGAGTCATAAAGTGTGAAGGGACGATAACAGGCTCTGTCACCTTACCTTCCACTGGCGTGAGCCTGAACTGGAAGTCATGGTTTTTGCCTGCCTCACCGGGTTGCATAGTATAGCGGACTTTTGCCAAGACGCGCAGTGTTGAATCCGGTTTCACACTCAAATCATTGATCTGCAAATCCATTTCAGCATTAGGCAAACCCTCAATTGCCAGGGTATAACGCGCCGCCTCCATGGTTTTGTTATTGATCTTGACTTCGTAGCTGTTTTGAATACGCCCATCAGAAAGCGTAACGTACAAGGGGCTGCGAATCTGCACGGCAGTCACTTCCAGTTGCTTGCTGCTGGCAATGCTCCACACCAGATAAATCGTTGCAAGCAAGGTAGCCAAGCCATAACCCACGGTGCGCAATTTGAGGATTTTGGTCTTTTTGCCTTCCAACGCATGTTCAGAGGTGTAACGGATCAGACCGCGTTTCCAACCCTGTTTATCCATAATGCCATCGCAGGCATCAATGCACAGCGCACAGTGAATGCAGCCAATTTGCAAACCGTTACGGATGTCGATTCCTGTTGGGCAAACTTGCACACACAAACCACAATCCACGCAATCGCCGTGACCTTTTTCCTGACGGAAAGTTTGCTCACGCAACTCTTTCACTGGCTTGATACGCCCGCTAGTGCCTTCACCGCGATTCATGTCATACGACACGATCATGGTATCTTGGTCAAACATAACGCTTTGGAAACGGGAGTAAGGGCACATGTGCAAACACACGTATTCCTTCGCCCAACCGGCTGTCAAATAGGTCGTGAGCGTCAAAATAATGACTGTGCCGTACAATGCCGTGGGGGCTGTTCCGGTGAAGAATCCGGCAGTCAATTCAAACGCATCCCCCCAGTACAGCCCAAAACTCAAGCCTGTCCACATCGCCAACAGCAACCACAAGGCATGGGTCAAACCCACTTTGCGAATTTTTTCGGTATTCCACGGCTGTTTATCCAAACGCAAGCGGGCGACACGATCGCCTTGCACCCAACGCTCAATCCAGCGGAATGCATCCGTCCACAAAGTTTGGAAACAGAAATACCCGCAGAATACCCGCCCAAACAACGTGGTCACAAAGAACAACAATACCGCCGCAAGGAATAGCAACGCCGTCAGCCAGAAAATATCCTGCGCGTGCATTACCAAGTCGAACATGTAATAACGTCGCCCTGGAATATCAAACAAGATTGCCTGATCCGGCCCCACGGCACGTTCCCAGCGAACCCAAGGCAATAAAAAAAACACCGCATAGCCCAGTAACAAAATGCCGGTTTTAATATTGCGAAAACGACCTTCTACCGAGCGAGGCTGGAGAGAGGCTTTAGGCTGGATGGCTTGTTCAAAACTCATGTTGCAATATCCAATCGGTGACCGTGCCAGACGGGGTGAAAAGCCTGCATCATACCCGACCCTGCGCGGTTTACATTGCGCAGAATCAAGTTAATGCAGTATTTTCCCTGATATATCACAGATACTCAGCGTTACCCATGTACCCACGCAAAGCGGCTGGAATACGGATGCGCCCGTCGGCTTCCTGATAATTCTCCAGCACAGCGACCAACGTGCGCCCCACTGCTAAACCAGAACCGTTCAGGGTGTGCAACAACTCCGGCTTGCCAGTTTCTGGGTTACGGTAACGTGCCATCATGCGGCGTGCCTGAAAATCCCCGAAAACAGAACACGATGAAATCTCACGGTATTTTTGCTGACCCGGCAGCCAGACTTCCAGATCGTAGGTTTTCATCGAGGAAAAGCCAGTATCGCCTGCACACAATACAATCACCCGGTAAGGCAGACCCAACTTTTGCAGAATGGCTTCGGCATTGCCCGTCAGGCTTTCCAAGGCTTGCATGGAATCTTCGGGGCGTACCAATTGTACCATTTCCACTTTTTCAAACTGATGCTGGCGAATCAAGCCACGGGTATCCTTGCCGTAAGAACCCGCCTCGGAACGGAAACACGGCGTGTGGCAAGCGTATTTCACCGGCAAGTCAGCGGCATCAATAATCGTATCGCGTGCCAGATTCGTGACCGGGACTTCAGCGGTCGGAATTAAGTAATAACCTTGTTCGCCTTCCAACTTAAACAAATCTTCGGCAAATTTCGGCAACTGCCCGGTGCCACGCAAACTGTCTGCATTCACCATGTACGGCACATACGCTTCGGTGTAACCGTGTTCCTGCGTGTGTGTATCGAGCATAAACTGGATCAGCGCCCGGTGCAGTCGTGCCATTGCGCCGCGCATCACCACGAAGCGGGAGCCGGTAAGCTTTGCGCCTGCATCAAAATCCATCCACCCATTCGGCAAACCGAGGTCAACGTGATCTTTCGGTTCAAAATCAAATGCGGGCGGCTCACCCCAGCGACGAATTTCGACGTTGGCATTTTCATCTTTGCCGTCGGGTACAGAAACATCCAGCACATTGGGAATACCCATCACAATGGCATCAAGTTCTGCTTGTAAACTGGCGAGTTGCTGCTCTTTTTCTTTGAGCGTATCGCCCATATCCGCGACTTCGGCGAGTAAGGGCTGAATGTCTGCACCCTTCGCTTTGGCTTGCCCAATGGCTTTGGAACGTGAGTTACGTTCATTTTGTAAGGTTTGGGTCTCTACCTGTAAAGTTTTACGCCGCTCTTCAACAGTGCGGATCGTATCCACATCCAGCTTAAAACCGCGTCGTGCCAATTGCGTGGCGACCTCATCCAGATCGGCTCTTAAACGTTTTGGGTCTAACATAACTCTTGTTCCATGCGTGTATTGCAGAAAGGCGCTATATTAACGCAGTTTCAAAAACAGTAGGCATAAAAAAACCCTCCCTGTTCGATGGTTTTTTGTGCCTTGCGCAGGTCCCGATTTGGGACTAAAATCATCCCATGAGAATCATTGCACTATCCACCTTAAAACACTTCTGGGAAGAATCCCCCCAGTACGCTGATGCCATAGAACCCATACTGGCATGGTACAGGCATGTCCTAAAAGCCGACTGGGAAGAACCCGC